>JAFTPO010000066.1 GCA_017463225.1 Lachnospiraceae bacterium
GGGACTAAGCCCGTGTATGAAGTTTGTTTTTGTTCGCACTCTAACAATACTATCTTGGGACGATCCTGTCACTGCCTTTTTTAGAAAAACGTAAAAACTGCGCCATAACCTTGGAAGGCCATCGCGCAGCGATTTTGTTCACTTTCAGTTTGTCGAAGAACTATCAAACACAAAAAATGCTGAGGTATGTAATATACTTCAGCATTTTTATTATCTACAGCTCCTCCGGCATCTCCCATTTCTCAGCCTGTTCCTCAAGCTTTTCCGCCTCGGCGATATACTGTCTTGCCATCATAGGGTCAGTATTTGCAAACTTGTAGGATATCTCCTTGTAGCAAGCTGCCATACGAAGCAGTGGCAGGTCTCCTGAGCTTCGTACATATACAAAGCTTTCTGTTTCGGTGGCTGCATTTTGAAACCATATAGCAGCCTCATCAAAGTCTCCATGTGCGAAGAAATATTCTCCAAGCTCTATGCAAATCTCAGCGCATGGAGTGGTAGCAATATTCTTAAGGCAAACCTTGAAAAATTCATCTGAATCACCGGATAATCTGTAACATCTTGCTAATACGCAGGCTGCCTCATCTCTTTCGTCTTGAGAACGCATAGAATCCTTCATAGTCTCTTCGAAAACGTGAGTAGCCTTGAGAAAATCAGTATCATCTCCTGCGATAAAAAGCTCTTTTGCGTACATACCATGTAGCTTCTTGGAAAATGGCTTTCCTGAATCGAAGGTATCTAGTAGTACTGCCAAATCACGCTTGGCATGATTTCCGTGAGCCTTATGCATGATTTCTATGTCACTGTCATACACTATAGGGTCAAGCTGTACAGTTTCGTGAATAGGGTCAACCCATTTTAGGGTTCTAAGTCTCTTGTATAGCTTAGGTCTAAGCTCGATTTTTGAGTTATATGCAGTATTGGTGTCCATGTAGTTTATGTACTTCATGGTAACCACATCTATCTCGGGGAGAATCACCTGCTTAAGTTGTTTGAATTTCTCCTGATTAGCAGGGTCTATAACCTCATCAGCGTCGGCGGAATAAATATAATCCCCGGATGCTTTAGAAAATGCAAAATTTCTAGCTGCGGCGAAATCATTTCTCCATGGGTAATCGAAAATCTTGTCAGTATACTCTTTGGCTACATCCTTGGTATCGTCCTTAGAGCCAGTATCTACGATGATTATTTCATCGGCAATACACTTTAGTGAATCCAAGCATGCTCCTAATCTCAAGCCTTCATCTTTAACTATCATACATACAGATATTTTAATCATAGGTATTTCCTTTCTATATTCGACAAACAAATAGTTGCTAATGAAATATAATCCTTATAAGTAGAACATAATACTAGATAAATTTATTATATCAAAATGGCTAAAAGGGGTAAACAAAAACATCTATAAGACTGAACAAAATATTGTACCATAGCAAAATAAGTGGCATATTATAAGAACTGTCCTAATAATATTCCAAAAACTTCTTGACACAAACAATAAAAACGCGTAACATAGTAATGAAAACTACATAAGATAGATTTTATGAATAAAATAGTGAGGTAAGTTATGAGTGATTATATTATAAGTGCATGTGCCCCTGCGGATTTGACTAAGGAGCAGTTTGAAGAGTTTGACGTAAAATACATCTACTTTCACTACTATGTAGATGATGAGCATTATTATGATGATATGGGACAGACTATGAGCTATCAGGAGTTCTATAAGAAGATGGAGGAGGGATCTATGACTAGAACCTCCCAGACAAACCCTGAAGAGTTTATCAAGGAGTTTACTCCTATATTAGAGTCTGGTAAGGATATTCTTCATATATCACTTTCATCAGGAATTTCAGGAGTTTATAATTCGGCTGTTGTTGCCAAAGCAGAGCTTGAAGACCAGTTCCCTGACAGAAAGATTATTGTTATAGATTCCCTTTGTGCATCTATAGGCTACGGACTTTTTGTAAAGACTCTTGCGGATATGAGAAAGGCAGGAAAGTCTATAGATGAGGTTGCCAAGTGGGGCGAGGAGAATAAGATAAGATTAAACCATTGGGTATTTGTGTCAGATCTTAAGTACCTTGTTAGAGGTGGACGTCTTTCTAAGGTTTCCGGAGCTCTTGGCTCTATGCTTAGCCTTTGCCCTATTATAGAGGTTAACTCATTAGGTAAGCTTGAGACTAGAGACAAAGTAAGAACAAAGAAGAAGGTTATTAAGGAGCTTGTAAATAGAATGGAGGCTCATGCTGAGAATGGTTTTGATTATTCAGGAGAAGTATTCCTGTCTCATTCTAATATAGAGGATGACGCTAAGGAGGTTGCAAGACTTGTAGAGGAGCGCTTCCCCAAGATGAACGGCAAGGTTCTTATAAACTATATAGGAACAACTATTGGAAGTCATACCGGCCCTGGTGCTATAGCTCTTTGCTTCTGGGGTGACGAGAGACAGGAATAAATATATATTTCTATGATAAAGGTTGAAAATCACAGGTGTGTAAAATTCCTGTGATTTTTCTTTTTTCATTTTCTTTTCAATGCGAAATTTTTATTGTTATTATGCACAAATAGGAATATAATATTGATAGATTGTTTTAACGACAAAAAAATTACAAAAAGGAGAGTAAAAACATGGCAAAAAGATATTATCAGCCAGAGATTGAGACTATGCCTGTTGATCAGCTAAAAGCTCTTCAAAGCGATAGACTTGTAAAACAGGTAAAGCACGTTTGGGACAATGTTCCATATTACCGCGCTAAGATGGAGGAGAAAGGTGTTACTCCAGATGACATTAAGGGGATAGAGGACTTACATAAGCTTCCATTTGTTACAAAGGATGACCTTAGGGAGGCTTATCCATACGGACTTTTGGCAGCACCACTTAAGGATTGTGTACGTATTCATTCAACTAGTGGTACAACAGGTAAGCGAGTTGTTGCATTTTATACTCAGAACGATATAGATCTTTGGGATGATTGCTGTGCCAGAGCTCTTACCGCTGTTGGCGCAGGTGATGAGGATGTAGTTCATGTATCTTATGGTTATGGACTTTTCACAGGAGGATTAGGACTTCACGGAGGTGCCCATAAGGCAGGCTGCATGACCATTCCTGTATCATCAGGTAATACTGACAGACAGATTCAGTTTATGACTGACCTTGGTTCTACAGTTCTTTGCTGTACACCTTCATATGCGGCATATCTTGCAGAGTCTATCGAGGAGAGAGGCGTTAAGGACGAGATTAAGCTTAAGGCTGGTATCTTTGGTGCAGAGGCTTGGACAGAGGAGATGCGTCGAGATATAGAGAATAAGCTTGGAATCAAGGCTTATGATATTTATGGTTTAACAGAGCTTTCAGGTCCTGGTGTATCCTTCGAGTGCGAGGAGCAGACAGGTATGCACATTAACGAGGATCATTTTATCGCAGAGATAATTAATCCTGAGACAGGAGAGGTTCTTCCAGAGGGTGAGAAGGGTGAGCTTGTATTTACAAGTATTACTAAGGAAGCATTCCCACTTCTTAGATACAGAACTAAGGATCTTTGTATTCTTTCCAGAAAGCCTTGCTCATGTGGTAGAACACACATTAAGATGCGTAAGCCTATGGGACGTAGTGACGATATGCTTATCATTCGTGGTGTAAATGTATTCCCATCACAGATCGAGACAGTTCTTCTTAATGAGGGTATGACTCCTAACTATCAGATTATCGTTGATAGAAAGAACAACACTGATACATTTGACATTAATGTTGAGATGAGTCAGGAGATGTTCTCAGATAACCTTGCTGAGGTTACTGCTAAGGAGAAGCAGCTTGTTGCATCACTTAAGGCTATGCTTGGTATTCAGGCTAAGGTACATCTTGTTGCACCTAAGTCTATAACAAGAAGTGAGGGTAAGGCAGTAAGAGTTATCGATAAGAGAAAGCTTTATGACTAATACATAAAAGGAGGTTACTAATATGGCAGTTAAGCAGATTTCCGTATTTGTTGAGAATAAAAGTGGTGGACTTGCTGACATCACTAAGGCACTTTCAGATGCAAATGTTAATATAAGAGCACTTTCACTTTCTGAGGCTACAGATTTTGGTGTGCTTAGACTTATAGTAGATGATGTATTTGCAGCTGGTA
Organism: Lachnospiraceae bacterium; assembly: GCA_017463225.1. GTDB lineage: Bacteria > Bacillota > Clostridia > Lachnospirales > Lachnospiraceae > Coprococcus_C. The sequence goes on from JAFTPO010000066.1 coordinate 4,128, forward strand.
ATGCACTTAAAGAGAGTGGACACATTTATAATATTACTGATGTTCTTGCAGTTGCAGGTGAGGATAAGCCAGGCAGTATTACTAAGATTTTCACAGTGCTTGCAGAGGCAGGTATGAGTCTTGAGTATGCTTATGCATTCTTCGCTAAAAGTCAGGAGAAGGCTATTATGATTATTAAGGTTGCAGACAGACTTGCTGCTAAGAAGGTTCTCAAAGAAGCAGGAATTCCTTTAGTTAAGGAAGAGGAGATAGCTAAGCTATAAATATAGTTAGGTATTACATGGGTGGGCTGTTGTAGCTTTGCTGCGACAGCCCTTTTTAATACACACAATTGGAGGGAATCGTTATGGATAACAATCAAAACTATGGGCAACCTATGAATGATGTACAGCAGAATTATGGGCAGCAAATGTATTATAATCAGGAGCAATACGGACAGCCACAGCAATATGGTGGGCCACAGCAGATGCAGGGATATGGTTATCAGCAGCCATATGATCAAGGATGGCAGCAATATCCTAATATGCAACAGCCTTACGACCAGCAGTATTTCGCTCAACAGCAGATGAATTATAATCAGCAACAGATGTATTACAATCAGGCTAATTATGTCAACCAGCCACAGACATATACTGGCGAAGCTGCGCCTAAAAAGAAATTTGTAATCAATAAAAAAATAGTAATTATAGCAGCAATATTGGTAGTAGTTGTATTAGCAGGAATATTTATACCGAAGCTTTTTAACAAGGTTAAGCCTCCTTTTAAGGATGTTGAACTGGGATTGACAGCAAAGGAAACAGTGGAAAAATATAATATTGATGAAAAAAATGCACATTCTATGGATGCCTATAAGAATGATGTAGAAGGCTTCGGAGTGGAAGGAGATATGCAGTTCTGCTTTTTCAATGACACACTTTTTATGGTTAACTGGTACGTATATGAGCATCAGTGTGGCGAGGAGGATATGGAGAAGGCCTTTGATGTAGCATTGGAATACTACACTGACAAATACGGAAAACCGGAAATTGAAGAGGATGAAACATATTTTGATTGTAAATATTCTTGGGAGTATGAGGGAGAGACAGAGCTTGAATTAGAGGTAGACGATGATTATTTCGTAATTCGAATTGTGAATTTTGATTTAATGAGTAATTAATCTTATCTGTTTGAATGTAGCACAGCATTCTATAATTTTATAAAATAACGCATAATCATTCCATTATTTTCACATAATAACTCCATGACAAAATAATGATAATTTATAAGAATATAGTTTTGGAGGAAGATTATGAAAGCAACAGGAATTGTACGTCGTATTGACGATTTAGGACGAGTGGTTGTGCCAAAGGAAATAAGAAGAATTTTAAGAATTAGAGAGGGTGACCCCCTGGAAATATTTACGGATAAGGATGGAGAGATTATTCTAAAAAAGTATTCTCCAATCGGAGAGCTTAGTAGCTTTGCCCAGCAGTATGTTGAGGCTACAGCTCAGATACTTGGATGTCCGGTGTGTGTAAGTGACAGAGATCAGATAATTGCAGTAGCTGGAATTCCGAAGAAAGAGCTTTTAGGTAAAAGCCTTCATAAGGACCTTGAAGAGGCTATCAATGACAGAGAATCATTTATGGCAAAAAAAGGGGAGAATCATTATATAAGAATTACCGGGAATGGTGACAATGAGTATAATGGCCAGATAATCCAGACTATTATAAGTGAGGGAGATGCCATAGGAGCAGTTATCATACTGGATAAGGACGGTAGTCGTGCTTTGGGTGAAGCAGAGCTTAAGTGCGCTATAGTGGCTGCTAATTTTCTTGGGCGCCAGATGGAGGGCTAATTTGTATAAGGATTATGATTGCAGATATTCTTTATAATCCTGCAAATTTACAAATGAGTTCAAATATCCTGCAAAATTTGTTACAAAATGATTAAAAACTTGTGATATTTCCTAGGTTTGCCCTTGACAAAATATGGGTAACATTGTATAAATAAGCGTAGGGCATTTATGAGGATGCCATTAGTTGGGAATTGATTAGGTTTGCTAATTGCCTGATTAATCGAAAAACGTTTGTATTATAGGAGGAATTTTTAAATGAACAAGAATGAATTAGTTGCTGCTATGGCAGAGAAGACTGGTATGAAGAAGACTGATGTTGAGAAGGTACTTAAGGCTTTCGTTGAGACTGTAACTGATGAGTTAAAGAAGGACGAGAAGATCCAGTTAGTTGGATTTGGTACATTCGAGGCAAACAAGAAGCCAGCTAGAGAGGGTAGAAACCCAAGAACTGGTGAGACTATGAAGATCGCTGCTTGTGTAGCTCCAAAGTTCAAGCCAGGTAAGGCATTAAAGGATGCACTTAACTAATTTGCATTAGATAAAGACTGTAAGAGCCATCGCTTATGCGATGGCTTTTGTTTTAAGTATGGAGAGGTATTATGAGATTAGATAAGTATTTAAAGGTGTCACGTCTTATAAAGAGAAGAACTGTGGCAAATGAGGCCTGTGACGCAGGAAGAGTCCAGGTAAATGGCAAGGTTGTAAAGGCTTCCTATGATGTTAAGGTAGGAGATGTTATCGAAATCGCCTTTGGTAACAAGTCTGTGAAGGCTGAGGTTACTATGATAGCTGATACCACAAAGAAAGAGGATGCCAAGGAGATGTATAAGTATCTGTAGTTTGCTGACATACTAACCTAACCGATAGCATATAATAGCTTAAGACCATTATATGTGGAGGCTTAAGTGGAGGCTAAAGCAGGTGTTAGAGAGCATAAGCTTAATATATTAGATAGAGAACAGGCATCGATTACGGGAATAACTAAAGTAATATCCTTAGAAGAGGAGCAAATCTGTGTCATAACTGATAAGGGAAAGATTACCATAAAGGGAGTTAATCTCCACGCCGGGAAGCTGGATGTAGGTTCAGGTGTTTTGGAGTTTACCGGTCAGGTGGATTCTGTAGTATATACAGAATGTAAAACAGCAGGACAGAAGGCAGCAGGAGCCTTTGGACGTCTTTTTAAGTAATATGACAGATTTGGTAAATACCCAATTCAATATGGTAACCATTTCTCTGATGCTGGGAGGTATGATGGGACTATCCTATGATGCTATAAGATGCTTTAGAAGAATGGTGTCACATAATTTGTTTGTCCTATCTGTAGAGGATTTTTTGTACTGGCTTATATGGACGGTCTTAGTTCTTGATGCAATATGTGGATATAACTATGGAGAGCTAAGACTATATATATTTGTGGCTATGACTTTAGGTTTTGTAATTTATAGAGGCACTATAGGTTGGGTTTTGATGAGGTTGTTTCACTACATATGGTGTCCTGTTAAGAAAACTATACAAAAAATCAAGAATTGCTTGAAAAAACAGAAGAAAAATAGTAGAATTTAAATATCTATAGCGCTGTGATGTGCAGTGGCTATCAATGATTTTAGAGGTAAGCTATGAGTAATAAGAGAAGAACAACAACTAAAAAGCAGTCTGGTTTCGGCTCATTTTTTATATGTGCCGTTGTTCTTGTTGTGCTAGGATGGTCAACTAACAGAGTGGCAGATCTTTGTGACAAGAGTAACGAGCTTTCAGAGACTGAGTATGCTCTTCAGGCTAAGATAGAGGATGCTTACCTTGAGAAGGAAGAATTGGTAGCTTTAGAGGAATATATGCATACTAAGCAGTATATTGAGGATGTGGCTAAGGATAAGCTGGGACTTGTTTATCCAGATGAGATTGTTATAAAGCCAAGTGAATAAGATTAAGATAATTCTGAACCGTAGATTTCTACGGTTCTTTTTTTGTCAATATAAAGTCTGTGTGCAGATTACCTTTCGACACAAGTAAAACTAATCTGGTTTTATAATTTTGAGACTAGTGGACAAATTGTGTTGTGGGAGGTGGATTATGAATTGGATAAGGACACTGAAGGGCTTAACCATAGGATTAGTGACATTTTGTATAGGAGGAAGTGACTTTTATGGATTAAATCCTTTGGTGGTAGGATTTTTTATAGGTGTGTGCCTGCTTGGAGAAACTACAATATATTCCTATGTAGGTGGCATATTAGGGCTGGCAATTTCCATGCCCTTGGCAGATGTAGTGCGATATGGACTGTCGATGATAATTATTGCAGCAATTCTTGGAAGTCGACAGGTGCAACTTGTAAGAGGAAGAGAGCTTATGAACAGCCTTTTGGGAGGAGTGGTTCTAGTGGGTTCAAGCCTGAGTGTAGGTTTGGTATCTTATATTGAGGCTGACAGACTGGCTCTTCTGCTGGAGGGGGCTATAGCCTTTTCGACAGGAATGATATTTTATTATGCATTGCGCATTATTAAGTTGGATTATGGAAGGATTGCAACTGAAAATGAGGCTGCAATAAGCTGTATGACACTGGGGGCAGCTATTCTTTATGGTATACCATTGAACCTTCCCGGAGGAATCGTGCTGGGAGTGGCAGTGGGTATATTTAGCATAATCACAGTGGTACATAAATTCGGCTTTGGTATAGGGGTAAGCTGGAGCGTGGTGGCTGGATTTATAGTGTCCTACAGGACAGGAGTTGATGGGTACTTTATAGGTTGGCTTTTAGTGGCTGTAGCAGCTCTGGGAGTGGCCTGTCTGTTAGGGGGAGGACGATTCTTCTATGGTCTTATCTTTGCGGGGATTTATATGCTGGTGGGAACATATTTCTATCCGGACATTGTAGCCGAAGAGGGGATTAAGGCCTTATCGTCAGCACTATTGGTATTTTTATTGGCTCCTAAAAGGCTTATGTTAAGGTTGGATGATACCATCAGGGGAGATTCCTTGTCAGTCAATTCTCCGGAGTGGGGGAGACTTATGATAGATAGGATGAATAATCTGGCCGCAGCGTTTAAGCGCATAGAATACACTCTGGCTGGTGACGGTGTGGCAGGTATAGGCTTTAAGGACGTGGGGAATATTATTTATGATTTTACCAATCAGCTGGAGAGGACAGTTCCATTAAGGAAAACTATAGAGGCAGCCATAATAAATGAGCTTGCTATGAAGGATATTCATGTTAAGAACCTGGTACTTATAAAAAATCAGGAGGAAAGATATGAAGTTTACATAACATCGAAAGTAAAAAGAGGTAAGCTGGTGATGGCTTCCACTGTGCGAGACATAGTAGCAAAGGAGATGGGGATTACCTTAGAACTAAAAAGCGAGAGCAGGAATATGGTTAGTAGAAGCTATGAGCTAATATGCTTAAGGCAAAGACCGGCTTTTGAGTGTAAGGTTGCAACCAGAGTTTTAAGTCGATACCAGGATGAGGTTAGTGGAGATACATTTTACGTGGGAGACATATTGGATGGACAGAAGCTTATTATGTTGGCTGATGGTATGGGTAATGGCAGGGACGCTGCCACGGACAGCACAGCACTCCTTGATTCCATAGAAGAGCTGCTTATGGCAGGCTTCGATAAGGAAACCTCTATCAAAATCGTAAACACCTATCTGTCAGATAAAAACAAGGGTGAAAGATTTTCCACTCTTGATATGTTGATTTTAGATATGCACACCGGCTACGGAAGGTTGTATAAGCAGGGGGCAGCCACCACATTTGTCAGAAGAGGTGAGTGGATAGAGATGATTAAATCCACATCTCTGCCTATGGGGGTTATAGATGGAGCTGTGTGCGAAAGCTGCAGAAAGAAGTTTTATAACGGTGATATAATACTTATGGTTAGTGATGGTGTGTTAGAAAGCATAGTGGTGGAAAATAAGGAGGATTATCTAAGGGATTTGTTGTTGAATACACCTAGCGACGAGCCTGAGGAGATAGCTACTGCTATAATGGCTGATATAAAGGGGACAAGCGGGCACAGGTTGAAGGACGATGCCAGTCTTATAGTTATGAGACTTATAAAAAAATAGGGCAAAATGCTGTTAAAACTTTGTGTCCTCTATGTACACAAAAGAGAATTTATGGTATATTTCTATTTACTATACTTTTAAACTAAGAGAGAAAATATGAGCAAAATTATTGACAAGGTTAGTAATTTCATAGTGGACAATAATATGATTAGTGCAGGCGACAGAATAGTCCTGGGTCTATCAGGAGGGGCTGATTCTGTATGCCTGTTAATTTTGCTTTTAGATATAGGTGACAGACTGGGGATATGTTCTAAGGATATATTTGCTGTTCATATTAACCATGGCATAAGAGGACAGGAGGCTGATGAGGATGAGGCATTTGCCAGGGACTTGTGTCAGAGTAAGGGAGTTAGCTTTATAAGCTTTCATAAAGATATAGTAGGCTATGCAAAGGAGCTTAATATGTCTGTGGAAGAGGCTGGGAGAAAGTTTAGATACCAGTGCTTTGAGAGTGTATCTGAGGAACAGGGCTGTACTAAGATAGCTGTGGCTCATAATAAAAATGATATGGCTGAGACAGTAATATTTAATATGCTAAGAGGTACAGGTCTTAAGGGCATGGCCGGTATGCAGCCTGTGCGAGGTAAGATTATAAGACCTATACTTAATATTACAAGAGCTGAGATATTAGATTATCTTAGTGAAAAGGAACAGGATTACAGAAACGATTCTACCAATGACGGTGTGGATTATGACAGAAATAAGATTAGGCACATAATTCTTCCGGCTATGATGGATATTAATAAGGGAGCTGTAAATCATATATGTCATATGGCCCTGGAGGCTGGCAACAGCTACTCCTATATCCATGATATGGCGATGGAGGATTATAATGGCGTCAGTCAGGAGGATGACTATGGCAGAGCGGTTACTCTTGATGTAAATGAACTGTACAAATATAGTCCGGTTCTCCAAGAGCATCTGATTCATGAAGCCATAGGTGATGTGGCAGGTAAGAAAAAAGATATAACCAGAAAGCACGTTATGTCTGTAGTGGGCCTGCTGTATCAGGAGACAGGAAAGCAGGTGGAGCTTCCTTATGGCATAAGGGCAAGGCGAAGCTATGATAATTTGATAATAAGTGACAAGCCGGATAATATAGAGGATTATTCATATAGGGTAGATCCTGAAGGCTGTTATGATATTCCGGGACACGGATGTATCAAATTCAAGATTATGGACTATAATCAGGATATGGAGATATCAAAAAAAATCTATACTAAAATGCTTGATTATGATAAAATAAAAGATACGCTTTATCTAAGAACTCCTCAGGACGGAGATTATATAGTTATAGATTCGGGAGGCAGTACCAAGAAGCTGACCAGAGTTTTTATAGATAACAAGGTAGACAGACAGCTGCGAGGAAGCTGGCCGGTGTTAGCCTGTGGGAATCAGCTGATATGGGTTGTTGGTTTGAGATTTAGTGAGGCATATAAGATAGATGAGGGAACTAAGAGAATCCTGTATATGGATTATCAGGAGAAGTAATATTGATTTACTTAAGGAGGACAAATTATGGCAGAGAAGATAGGGGTACTTATAAGCTCAGACGAGGTTGAGTCAAAGATTCAGGAGATGGCAGATAAGATAAGCAAGGAATATGAGGGTAAGGTGGTTCACATCATTGGAGTATTAAAGGGCAGTGTGTTCTTTATGTGTGAGCTGGCTAAGAGACTCACCATACCGGTTACTATGGACTTTATGTCAGTTTCAAGCTATGGCAATGACACTAAGTCATCCGGTGTAGTTAAGCTTATCAAGGATTTAGATGAGAGCATAGAGGGCAGAGATGTTATTTTAGTGGAAGATATTATGGATTCAGGAAGAACTCTGTCTTATCTTGTAAAGATATTGAAGGAGAGAAAGCCAAACAGCTTCAAGGTTATCACATTGCTTGATAAGCCGGACAGAAGAGTGGTAGAGATTGAACCGGACATGACATGCTTTGAGATTCCGGACAGATTCGTGGTTGGTTATGGCCTTGATTGTGCGCAGAAATATCGTAACCTGCCTTATATAGGAGTTATAGAAGAATAGAAGAAGGGAGTATGAGATGAAAAAGGGAGTAAGAAGAGGCTTTGGATTATATCTTATTCTGATTCTAATTGGTGTGTGCTTTGTGGTATTTATGCAGAGCAACCGTACAAGTGTAGATCCAAATTACACTATAGATGAATTCAAGGCTGAAGTATCTGAAGGATTGATAGGGGAGGTCGCCATATATCAAAATAATGAGATTCCTACAGGTACAGTACAGTTTAGATACAAGAATTCCAACGAGATTTTAGAGTTTTACGTATCTGATGTAAATGTAATTCAGGATATAGTGATGGAGTATGGGGATGGAACCATAAAGATGAGTCTTCAGGATGTTGTAAGACAGTCTATGTTCTTCACTATATTGCCTATAATATTAACAGTAGTAATGATGCTGTTTTTGGTTATGCTTTTAGTCGGTGGCGGAGCCGGTGGTGGAGCCGGTGGTGGCGCAGGCAAGGCTATGAGCTTTGGAAAGAGCCGTGCCAAGAGAACTGACGAGAACGAGAAAAAGCATACCTTTAAGGATGTAGCCGGACTTGACGAAGAGAAGGAGGATATGGCGGAAATCGTTGATTTCCTCAAGAATCCTAAGAAGTACAGTGCTTTGGGCGCAAGAATACCAAAGGGTATCTTGTTAGAGGGTCCTCCGGGAACAGGTAAGACTCTTCTTGCAAAGGCTGTAGCCGGCGAGGCAGGAGTGCCATTTTTCACTATCTCCGGTTCAGACTTCGTAGAGATGTTCGTAGGTGTAGGTGCATCACGAGTAAGAGATTTGTTTGATGAAGCTAAGAAGAACTCACCTTGTATGGTGTTTATCGATGAGATTGATGCGGTAGGACGTAAGAGAGGTTCAGGTCTTGGCGGTGGCCACGACGAGAGAGAGCAGACCTTGAATCAGCTCCTTGTTGAGATGGATGGTTTTGGTGCTAACGAGGGTATTATCGTTTTAGCGGCAACAAACAGAGTAGATATTTTGGATCCGGCTCTTTTGAGACCGGGACGTTTTGATAGAAAGATATTGGTTGGAAGACCTGATGTTAAGGGTCGTGAGGCCATACTTAAGGTTCATGTTAGAAATAAGCCTTTGGCAGATGATGTGGATCTTCACGAGATTGCGAGAACTACAGCAGGCTTCGCAGGTGCAGATTTAGAGAACCTGATGAATGAGTCAGCTATCAGTGCAGCTAAGGATAACAGACAGTACATCAAGAAGGAAGATGTAGATAAGAGCTTTGTTAAGATTGGTATCGGTGGTGAGAAGAAGAGCCGTCTTATACCACAGAAGACCAGAGAGATTACAGCCTACCATGAGGCAGGTCATGCTATACTCTTCCATCTTTTAAGTGAGGTTGGTCCGGTGCATCTTGTTTCCATTATTCCTAACGGACGTGGTGCAGGTGGATACACTATGCCACTTCCTGAGAATGATAATGTATTTATGACCAAGAAAAAGATGCTTCAGGATATTCAGGTAAGCTTCGGTGGTAGAATTGCTGAGGAGTTAATATTCGGAGATATTACTACCGGTGCATCCCAGGATATTAAGCAGGCTACACAGATGGCACAGGCTATGGTTGTAAAGTATGGTATGTCTGATGAGATTGGTCTTATAAACTATGAGGTTGACAGCAGTGAGGAGGTATTCCTTGGCAGAGACTTAGGACATTCCAGAACCTACAGCGATGAGGTTGCGGCTCTTATTGATAAAGAGGTTAGAAGAATTATCAAGGAGTGCTACGACGAGGCTAAGCGCATAATTGTTGAAAATATAGATGTGCTTCACAGCTGTGCTAAGGCTCTTTTAGAGAAGGAGCGTATCGACAGACCAGAGTTCGAGGCTTTATTTAACAAGAGTATTGCTGAGGATGACAGTGCATTTGAGGAAGAAAAACAGCAGGAAGCAGCTGAAACTGGTGAAAATGCCACAGAGGATACTTCATCAGATGATGATGCTGTAAAAAATAACCAAGAAGATGATGGTTCTAATGCAGACGGAAACCAGTAATTGGTAATCTTTTACACTTGTTGATGATTCTATTGTGCAAAATAGATAAAAAAGCCTTTCTAAACCAAAGAAAGGCTTTTTCTTTTGGTGCATAATGTATAGAAACTACCAAAAATAAAAATAATGTTTGGGCAGACTTTTTATTGTTTTTTGAAAGTAATCTGCTATAATAACCGTTGTAACCCCCCAATACATTATATAGTTTTTTGCTACACCCCATAAGTAACAAAATACCTTCTCCGAAAAGGACAGTCGAACGGTGGCTGTCCTTTTCTACTTTTTATCTTTATAAATACTTCATAAATTCTTTAAATCAGTCAAATAAACTTGTTAAAATCCCCAATATGTATTAAAATATAGACTAAGTTTTTTGATTTTGTGGGAGGAAGTCATAATGTCTATGACGGATAGAATAGCTAAGGCCAGAAAAACCTTTGATTATATATTTAACACAAAGGCTGCACTTAATATGGCAGCGCTTTTTGCAGATGGTACAGAGTATTACAGAAGTCCTGCAGAGATTGCAAAGGGAGAGAATGTAACTCTAAGATTTAGAACCGGAGCTGATAACGTAGATAGAGTATATCTTATCTGCAATGGGGACAGATATCTTATGAAGGTAACCGACAAGGATTATCTTTTTGATTACTACTCCTACACCGTGGAGAAGGTTGAGGAGGAGTTGAATTACTACTTTGAGATACAGGCTGGCAATATTATCTGCTACTATAACAAGCTTGGCTCTCAGAAGAGTGTAAACCCTGATTACAACTTCCAGATATTCCCAGACTTTAAGGTGCCTACCTGGGCAAGGGGTGCCGTGTTCTATCAGATATTCGTGGACAGATTCTGTAATGGTGATGAGAGCAATGATGTATTAGATAATGAGTACTGCTACATCGGAGAGGGAACCAGAAGAGTTACAGACTGGTTTAAATATCCTGACAATATGGATGTCCGTTCCTTCTATGGTGGAGATTTGCAGGGTGTTATGAACAAGTTGGATTATCTGAAGGATTTGGGCGTTGATGTTATCTATCTTAACCCTATATTTGTATCACCATCTAACCACAAGTATGACATACAGGATTATGATTATATAGACCCACATTTTGGAGTTATAGTTAAGGACGAGGGAGAATGTCTTCCTGAGTGGTCCAAGAATAATAAGGAATCAACAAGATATATAAACAGAGTAACAAATAAGGAGAATCTGGAGGCCAGCAACAAGCTTTTTGCAAAGCTGGTTGAGGAGATTCATAAGCGTGGTATGAAGGTTATCTTAGATGGTGTATTTAATCACTGTGGCTCCTTTAATAAGTGGCTTGACAGAGAGTGTATATACGAGAACCAGGAGGGCTATGAGAAGGGCGCTTATGTGGACGCTGACAGTCCATACAGAAGCTTCTTTAAGTTTAACGACCAGTGGCAGTGGCCTTATAATTCCTCATACAATGGATGGTGGGGACACGATACATTACCTAAGCTTAATTACGAGGAGTCTGAGAGACTATACGAGTATATTATGAGGATAGGAGAAAAATGGGTTTCGCCACCTTATAACTGTGATGGCTGGAGACTTGATGTGGCAGCTGACCTTGGCTACACAGAGGAGTTTAACCACAAGTTCTGGAGAGACTTCCGTAAGAGGGTTAAGGCGGCTAATCCGGATGCTATAATATTAGCTGAGCATTATGGTGATACTAAGAATTGGTTGTTAGGTGACCAGTGGGATACTGTTATGAACTATGATGCTTTTATGGAGCCTATCACTTGGTTTTTGACAGGTGTTGAGAAGCACAGTGATGAGTTTAGAGGAGACTTGCTTGGTAACCCGGATGCATTTACGGGTTCCCTAAGGCATCATATGTCCAGATTCAATCAGAACTCTCTGGAGATAGCTATGAATGAGTTGTCTAACCACGACCATTCAAGATTTTTGACCAGAACTAATAGACGAGTTGGTCGAATACACACTATGGGACCACATGCAGCTAATGAAAATATAAACAAGGGTGTGTTTAGAGAGGCAGTTGTTTTCCAGATGACATGGCCTGGTGCTCCTACCATATATTACGGTGATGAGGCAGGACTATGCGGATGGACTGACCCGGATAACAGAAGAACCTATCCTTGGGGCAGAGAGGATATGGAGTTAATCCGTTTCCACAAGGATATAATTAAGATACACAAGGCTAACGAGGCGCTGATGAAGGGCTCGGTTATGTTCCTTCACGGTTCATATAAGCTGGTTAGCTACGGTAGATTTACAGATAAGCAGGCAGTGATAGTAATCCTTAACAACGATTACGAGGATAGAGATCTAAGTATACATGTGAGCAGACTGGGAATTCCGGACAGATCAAGGCTTACAAGATTAATTCTCACCAGCGAGGAGGGCTATCAGCTTGATTCAGAGGAGTATGTTGTAAGAAATAACACCTTAACATTTAAGGTGCCAAAGATTTCTTCTATTGTCTTAAAATACGATAAATAAAACGGGGGTATGATTATGAAGGTATTGATTATTGGAGCAGGAGCAGTTGGTATAGGTATTGGAGCATCTCTTAGATGTAGTAACGTTGAAGTGGATTTTATTACATCTACGTTTGAGGTTGGTCGTTCTATTGACCAAAACGGAATAGCAAGAAGAGGTATATTTGGCAATGTAATTGTGTCAAAGGGTCAGGTTGGTGTGTATGAAGAGTACGCTAAGTTACCTAAGGATGCCTATGATTATGTTATTATAGCAACCAAGACTATTGCCAATTTGGAGGTGGCTACAAAGCTTTCAGAGGCGGAGGAGTGTATGAAGGATAACGGTGTTATCGTATTTATGCAAAATGGAATGGGTTACGAGGCACCATTCCTAGAGTATTTCCATGAGAGCAGTCTATATCATAGTAGAGTCATAACAGGATTTAGACAGGAGGTTATCAATGAGAGTACAGTTACCGCACACCAGGCTCCTATATTGATTGGCTCCATATATGGTGGAGATATAGAGAGAGTAAGACCTCTTGCAGATGCTATAAATAAGTCTGGACTTCCGGCACAGGTTGATGATGATATTAGTATTGCTCTGTGGGATAAGTTTATATATAACACTACTCTCAATCCGTTGGGTGCGATTCTTGATATGTCATATGGTGAGCTTGCTGAAAATGATTACGCACATTCTATGCTGGATGTACTTATCGAGGAAACCTTTGCTGTCATAAAGGCTGCAAATTGCAGAACATATTGGGCAAACGCTGATGAATACAGAGATGAGCTGTTTAATAATCTTATTCCTGTGACAGGAAATCACTGCTCGTCCACATTGCAGGATATTAAGAAGAGAAAGAAGACTGAGATAGAGACTATGACAGGAAGCCTCCTTGCTATAGCATCCCAGTGTAATGTGGCAGTGCCTGTTCATACAATGATTTATTCTCTTATTAAAGCTATGGAAGAGAAATTCTAAAGAGACGAAAATAGAACAAATGTTTGTGAAACATCTGTACATTTAAGTATAATTGTGATATAGTTATTATGTTTGGAGATAATAACTATATCACTTTTTGTTTATATATATTATTGGAGGAAAAGCTAGTGGACCATTTTGAATTAGTATCAGAATATCAGCCTACCGGAGACCAGCCTGAGGCTATAGATTCGCTGGTAAAGGGCTTTGAAGAGGGTAAGAAGCAGCAGACACTGCTTGGTGTAACCGGCTCAGGAAAGACCTTTACTATGGCTAATGTTATTGCAAAACTTAATAAGCCGACCATTATCCTGGCCCACAATAAAACTCTTGCTGCCCAGCTTTACAGTGAGTTTAAGGCCTTCTTTCCTCATAATGCAGTGGAGTATTTTGTATCCTATTATGATTATTATCAGCCTGAGGCTTACGTTCCATCCACTGATACCTATATAGCCAAGGATTCAGCTGTAAATGACGAGATTGATAAGATGCGCCACAGTGCAACAGCTGCCCTTATTGACAGAAAGGATGTCATAGTTGTGTCCTCTGTTTCCTGTATATATGGTATAGGAGACCCGGAGGATTATAAGTCTATGATGATGTCACTAAGACCTGGTATGATGAAGGATAGGGACGAGGTTATCAGACAGCTGGTGGATATCCAGTATACTAGGAATGATATGGATTTTGCCAGAGGAACATTTCGAGTTAAGGGAGATGTGGTGGATATAATTCCGGTGTCTACCTTTGAGGATGCTATCAGGGTTGAATTCTTTGGTGATGAGATAGACAGGATAGCTGAGTTTGACCCGCTGACAGGAGAGATTAAGCGCAATCTAAACTTCGCCTGCATATTCCCTGCATCACATTATGTGGTGGCGGATGATAAGCTTAAGACAGCCATAGTAGAGATTGAGAAGGAGCTTAAGGAGAGAGTGGATTTCTTTAAGGCAAATGATAAGCTTCTTGAGGCCCAGCGTATTTCGGAGAGAACTCAGTTTGATATGGAGATGCTTCAGGAGACAGGCTTTTGCTCAGGTATAGAGAATTATTCCAGAATATTAGCTGGTATGGAGCCTGGGGCTACACCTAATACATTGCTTAAGTTTTTTGATGATGATTATCTGCTTATTATAGATGAGTCTCATATTACTTTGCCGCAGGTTAGAGGTATGTATGCAGGAGACAGGGCCAGAAAGCAGACCTTGGTTGATTATGGTTTTAGACTTCCTTCTGCCCTTGATAATAGACCTCTTAATTTTGGAGAATTTGAGGAGAGAGTTGACAAGATACTCTATGTTTCAGCAACTCCTTCCGACTATGAGGCCCAGCACGAGGAGAATCGTGCAGAACAGGTTATAAGACCTACAGGACTTTTGGATCCATTAGTCGAGGTAAGACCAGTGGAGGGACAGATAGATGATTTAATCTCTGAGGTTAACAAGGAGGTGGCACAAGGCCACAAGATACTTGTAACTACTCTTACCAAGCGTATGGCAGAGGATTTGACAGCTTATATGCAGCAGCTTGATATCAAAGTAAAGTATTTGCACTCAGACATAGACACCTTAGAACGTACTGAGATTGTACGAGATTTGCGTATGGGTGTATTTGATGTTTTGGTTGGTATCAATCTTTTGAGAGAGGGACTTGATATTCCGGAGATTACTTTGGTGGCAATATTAGATGCAGATAAGGAGGGCTTCCTTCGTTCAGAGACCTCTTTGATTCAGACCATAGGTAGAGCTGCCCGTAACGTGGAGGGGCATGTTATAATGTATGCAGATACCATAACTAAGTCTATGGATGTTGCCATAAAGGAGACCAACCGAAGAAGAGCTATTCAGGATGAGTACAATAAGGCTCATGGCATAACTCCTCAGAGTATTAAAAAGGAAATTCGAGATATAATAACCTTAGAGGCAGGAGACGAGCTTTCTAAGGAGGAGAAGCGTCTGCAGTATGCTAAGGAGCCGGAGTCTATGACTGCTAAGGAGCTTAAGGAAGAGATTGCCAGAATAACTAAGCGTATGAACAAAGCAGCAGCGGAGCTCAACTTCGAGGAGGCGGCAAAGCTAAGAGATGAGCTTAAGGTGTTAAAAATCCATTTAAGAGATATGGATTAATATATTATAAGGAGGAATAATAATATGATGGAAAGAGATGACATGATTTTGGAGATTTCTATGAGAACCGACATTCCTATGGAGGATGTGGAGGAGGTTTTAGAGTACGAAGACCTCATAATGACAGAGGAGCTTCTTAGCCAGAAGAAAAAGAAGTGTATAGTTATGACTGTGATTATAACAGTGTTTGTGCTTGGGGCGGCATGTGCACTTTGGATGCTTGATAAGAAGGAAAAGATTGACATTGAGGCTACAGTTAAGAAGTATGTAGATAAATTTACAAAGGAAAAGTAATTGTTTTAGAAGATGGAGAGTTAAGATGAGCGAGCATAAGTATATTAAGATTCAGGGTGCAAGGGAGCACAATTTAAAAAATATTGATATAAAAATACCTAGAGATAAATTTGTTGTTTTGACAGGTTTGTCAGGTTCAGGAAAGTCATCCCTTGCCTTTGACACAATATATGCGGAGGGACAGAGAAAATATATGGAGTCACTGTCTTCCTATGCCAGACAGTTTCTTGGCCTTGCGGATAAGCCGGAGGTGGATAAGATAGAGGGACTGTCCCCATCTATTTCCATAGACCAAAAGTCTACCAATAGGAACCCGCGTTCCACAGTTGGTACAGTGACAGAGATATATGATTATCTCAGACTTTTGTATGCCAGAATAGGTATTCCCCATTGTCCAAAGTGTGGCAAGGAGATTGCACGTCAGACTGTAGACCAGATGGTGGATGAACTGATGAAGCTTCCTGAGGGAACTAAGTTTCAGCTTTTGGCGCCAGTGGTTAGGGGAAGAAAGGGTGAGCATACAAAGCTTTTGTCACAGGCTAGGAAAAGCGGATTTGTAAGAGCAATAGTTGATGACAGCTTATATGAGCTCAGTGAAGAGATCAAGCTAGATAAGAACAAGAAGCATAATATAGACATCGTAGTGGACAGACTTGCTGTTCGAGAGGGTATAGAGAGCAGATTGGCAGGTTCTATAGAAACTGTGCTTAAGATGGCAGAGGGAATACTTAAGGTGGACGTTATCGGAGGAGAGATGCTTAGATTCTCAGACAGCTTCTCCTGTCCGGATTGTAATATAAGTATAGACGAGATAGAGCCTAGAAGCTTCTCCTTTAACAATCCATTTGGTGCCTGTCCTTGTTGTACAGGGCTTGGATTTAAGCAGGAGTTTGATCTGGATCTTATGATACCCGACCAGAAGCTTTCTTTGAATGAGGGTGCCATAGCAGTGCTTGGCTGGCAGTCCTCCGGCAAGAAGGGAAGCTATACTCATGCTATGCTGGAGGCTCTTGAGAGAGAGTATGGTTTGCCTTTGGATGTACCATTTAAGGATTTGTCTGAGGAACATAAGCAGTTGTTCCTATATGGTACCGGTGGTAAGAAAATTATGGTTTATTATGAAAGCTCACGCTATGGCTCTACTGAGTACTATACAGAGTTTGAGGGCTTGGTTAAGAATATTCAAAGGCGTTACAGAGAGTCTGCAGAATCTATAAGAGCAGAGTATGAGGAGTATATGACAAGTGTTCCTTGTGAGGAATGCGGTGGAAAGCGACTCAAACCGGAATCTCTGGCAGTTACAGTTGGTGGTAAGAATATATTCGATGTCACAGATATGTCTATAGTTAAGCTGAATGAGTTTTTATACAGTATGGAGCTTAGTGAGAGACAGCAGATTATCGGAGAACAGGTGCTTAAGGAGATTAAAGCGAGAATAGGATTCCTGATAAATGTGGGATTAGATTATCTCAACCTGTCTCGTGCTACAGGTACACTTTCCGGAGGAGAAGCACAGCGTATAAGACTTGCTACACAAATTGGTTCGGGCTTAGTTGGTGTGGCTTATATCTTAGATGAGCCAAGTATTGGTTTGCATCAGAGAGACAATGACAAGCTTATATCAGCCCTTAAGGATTTAAGAGACCTAGGCAATACTCTTTTGGTTGTAGAGCATGATGAGGATACTATGTTTGCTGCGGACCATATTATTGATATCGGTCCAGGAGCGGGTTCCTTAGGTGGAGAGGTAGTTGCTGAGGGAACAGCTCAGGATATTATGGCTTGTGAGGAATCTATTACCGGTGCGTATCTTAGTGGTAAAAAGAAAATTCCTGTACCTGAAGAAAGAAAGGAGCCTACGGGATATCTCACCATAAAGGGAGCCAGACAGAATAATCTTAAGAATATAGATGTGGATATACCTCTTGGAGTTATGACCTGTGTTACGGGTGTGTCAGGTTCAGGTAAGAGCTCACTTATCAATGAGATATTGTACAAGAAGCTGGCCAGAAAGCTTAACAGAGCTAAGATTAAGTCCGGTGCTCACGATACCATAGAGGGTATAGAGCAGCTTGATAAGATTATAAATATTGACCAGTCACCTATTGGAAGGTCACCGCGTTCTAATCCTGCTACATATACAGGTGTATTTGACCTTATTAGAGATTTGTTTGCAGGAACTAAGGATGCAAAGGCTTGTGGGTACAATAAGGGAAGGTTTTCCTTTAATGTATCCGGTGGCCGATGTGAGGCTTGTAAGGGTGATGGTATAATTAAGATTGAGATGCATTTCCTGGCAGATGTTTACGTGCCTTGTGAGGTGTGCCGAGGAAAGAGATATAACAGAGAGACCCTTGAGGTTAAGTACAAGGATAAGAGTATATTTGATGTGCTTGATATGACGGTGGACGAGGCCTGTGAGTTCTTTAAGAATGTACCTTCAGTCCTTAGAAAGATTAGTACACTTCAGGATGTAGGTTTGGGATATATTAAGCTTGGTCAACCGTCAACTACCCTTTCCGGAGGTGAGGCACAGCGTATAAAGCTTGCTACAGAGCTAAGTCGTAGAAGCACAGGTAAGACTATATATGTTCTTGATGAGCCAACTACAGGACTTCACTTTGCGGATGTTCACAAGCTGGTGGATATACTAAGAAAGCTTAGTGAGGGTGGCAACACTGTTGTGGTTATCGAGCATAACCTAGATGTTATTAAGGTGGCAGATTACATCATAGATATAGGTCCGGAAGGTGGAGAAGGTGGAGGAACAATAGTTGCCCATGGAACACCTGAGGAAGTTGTAAAATGTAAGAGGTCATATACTGGAAAGTATCTGAAAAAGTACTTGGAAAGATAGTGTTGTAGAAATTCAATATAGAATAGTTTATAATTATTCTGCAGAAAGGCATACTGATTTTGCTTTTCTGCAGATTTTTTTAGAAATTTTAATTATTACCTAGGGTAAGGTATTGTATGTGACCTTAGGTAATGTGCTATAAACCCTATTAGGAGGTGTAAAAATGTCGTTATATACTACAGGAGAGGCTGCTAAGCTTTGTGATGTTACTGTAAGAACAATTCAGTACTATGATAAGGAGGATATAGTACATCCGAGTCAGATTTCTGAAGGTGGAAGAAGACTATACTCTGATGAGGATATCAGTAATCTGAAGAAGGTGTGTATGATTAAATCCTTAGGAGTGTCATTATCTGCAATTAAAGAAATTATGAAGGATAAGGATGGACATAAGGTAATCGAAACATTTCTTGAGGAGCAGGAAAAGGAGATTTCTGATGAAATAGGTGGACTTCAGGAACGTCAAAAGCGTATTAAGCTGGTTAGAAAGAGCATAGAGGAAAGTGGCTTCTTGGCTGTAAATTCAAATGAAGACATAGATGAAATGATTGAAGAAAAAAAGAAGATGAACCAGATGAGACTTGTGGGAATATGCGTAGGCTTGGTCTTAGAGGTGCTAGAGTGGGTGGGCCTTTGGTATTGGATAGTGCATAAGGATCCAATGCTGTTTCTTGTAGTGCTTCCTATACTAATGGGAGTAAGCGTGTTCGTTGTATGGTATGCCTACAATCATACTAAGTTTTTATGTCCGCGCTGCCATAGTCTGTTTAGACCCAGGTTTATAGAGTGGTGCTTCGCTAGTCATACCCTAAAGCTTAGAAAGGTGACTTGCTTAGACTGTGGTCATAAAGGTATGTGTATAGAGAAGTATAGCAAGGACTAATAAATAATTGGGAGGATAAAATTATGATGTTAGCAAATGTAGATGTGCAGGAGTATCTGCCATTTTTGATTCCACTTATAATACTACAGTTTGTATTGCTTTTTATAGCATTAAGACATATTTTAACACACGATACCTATAAGAGGGGAAGCAGAAAATTGTGGCTTTTGATAACAATAGTGGGCATGGAATTTATAGGACCTATATTATATTTTGCCCTAGGAAAAGAGGATGAATAGCTATGGATAATATACTAAGCATAAAAGGGATATCCAAAAGCTTCGGAGGTAAAAAGGTGCTGGATGATTTAACCTTTGACGTTCCAAGGAATTCAGTGTATGGTTTCGTGGGCAAAAATGGTGCTGGCAAGACAACTACCATGAAGCTTATATTAGGTCTTTATCAGCCAGATAAGGGTGAGATATATGTGAATGGTAAGAAAGTGAGCTTTGGACAGAATGAAACTAACAAATATATAGGCTACCTGCCTGATGTGCCGGAGTTTTATGGATATATGAAGCCTACAGAATACCTTAAGCTTTGTGCTGAAATTACAGATATTCCTAAGAATGAAGTTGATAGTAGAATTAAAGAAATGCTTACTTTAGTTGGACTAGATAAAGACAACAAACGAATAAAAGGTTTCTCCCGTGGTATGAAGCAAAGATTAGGAATAGCTCAGGCTCTTCTTTCTAAGCCAGAACTTCTTATCTGTGATGAGCCAACCAGTGCTCTAGACCCTATGGGTAGAAAGGAAATACTGGATATACTCAAATCAGCAAGTAAGGAGACTACAGTTATATTTTCTACACATATTTTGACAGATGTGGAGAGAATCTGTGATAATGTGGGGATTCTTCATGAAGGAAAGCTTGCTTGGCAGGGTACTATGGAACAGGTTGGTGCTATGAGCAGTAATAAAAGCTTTCAGGTTGAGTTTGACTCCAATGAGGATATGAAAAGAGCTATGGAGGCGATAAAGAGTCAGAACATCAACATTTCAAATCTTGAGATGAAGGATTCCAATCTAGAGAATTTGTTTATGGAGGTGATAGGTCATGAGACAGCTTAAAGCTTTCATAAAGAAGGAATGGATGGAACAGTTTAGAACTAATAAACTATTAATTATAATGATAGTATCAGTTATGATGGGAATTATGGCACCTGCAGTAGCTAAGCTAACACCAGTTTTGTTTGAGACTATGGCGGACACATTGGCAGAGCAGGGTATAGCTGGTATAGAGGTTGGAGATGTTACAGCACTAACCTCCTGGCAACAGTTTTATAAGAATATATCTATGCTTGTTATAGTTTTCGTAATTATGTATTCTGGGTCATATACAACAGAGTATCAGAGGGGTACGTTAATTAATATAGTAACTAAGGGAATGTCCAGGACCAAGATATTAGTATCAAAGCTTCTTGTACAGCTAGTGGTGTGGACAATGGCTTATGTGGTGAATTTTGTTACAACCTATGTATATACTGAATATTATTGGGATAATTCAGAGGTTAAGAACTGTATATTTGCAGGGGTAATGGTTTATATATTCGGAATTTGGGTTATTGGGCTTATGACACTTGCTTCGAGTATTGGAGATACTAATATGTCTGTGTTGCTTATAACAGGAGGAGTGGTGGCTGTTTGTTATATCCTAAGTATAGTGCCTGATGTTGCAGAGTATATGCCAACAAAGCTACTTGGTGCAGTAGAATTATTAAATGGAGCAGTGGATGTGGAAACTTATGCAAAGGCTACAATTGTAGTTGTAATGACATATCTAATGACAATTATAGGCTCTGTCCTTTGTTTCAATAAGAAGAGGATATAGGCCATATATTGACTATAAATTGAAATCTGTTAAAGATAGAAATTCTGTTTGGTAAAATGTGTACTTAAGGGTTATTTTGCACAATGGTATAATCAATATCCTGCTAAAAACTATCATTATGTCCTGACCACAAGTCTTGAATTATTACAAATCCTATAGTATAATGACCTCAACCGTGTTGGGGTATGTGATTTAGGAGCATATACCTTGCAACAAAATATATGAAATAATGGAGGAATAAAAATGTTAGTATCAGCAAAAGAGATGTTAACTAAGGCTAAGGCTGGAAAGTATGCTGTAGGTCAGTTCAACATCAACAACCTTGAGTGGACAAAGTCAATTCTTTTAACAGCACAGGAGCTTAACTCACCTGTTATCTTAGGTGTTTCTGAGGGTGCTGGTAAGTATATGTGTGGTTATAAGACAATCGTAGGTATGGTTAATGGTATGCTTGAGGAGCTTAATATCACTGTTCCTGTAGCACTTCACCTTGATCACGGTAGCTACGAAGGAGCTTTAAAGTGTATCGAGGCTGGTTTCTCATCAGTTATGTTCGATGGTTCACACTACCCAATCGAGGAGAACGTAGCTAAGACTACTGAGCTTGTTGCTCTTTGCAACGAGAAGGGAATTTCTATCGAGGCTGAGGTTGGCTCAATCGGTGGAGAGGAAGACGGTGTTGTAGGTGCTGGTGAGTGTGCAGATCCAGATGAGTGTAAGATGATCGCTGACCTTGGTGTAACTATGCTTGCAGCTGGTATCGGTAACATCCACGGTAAGTATCCAGAGAACTGGGCAGGACTTAGCTTTGAGACTCTTGATGCAGTTCAGCAGAAGACTGGTGATATGCCACTTGTACTTCACGGTGGTACTGGTATCCCAGCAGATATGATTCAGAAGGCTATCTCACTTGGTGTATCAAAGATTAACGTTAACACTGAGTGCCAGCTTGCATTCCAGGAGGCTACTAGAAAGTACATCGAGGCTGGTAAGGATCTCGAGGGTAAGGGCTTTGACCCACGTAAGCTTCTTGCTCCAGGTGCAGAGGCTATTAAGGCAACTGTTAAGGAGAAGATGGAGCTCTTCGGTTCAGTTGGTAAGGCTTAATTATTAAGATAATTCAGAGGCTGTCTAATGGACAGCCTCTTTTTTTGAACAATTTTTCCATAAAAAACTGTAATGTCTGCGTATCTTATATATGAGATGAAATAGATGGTAGGAGGAAGCACTATGAAGAAAAAGAGAAATCCATTATTAATTGTTGTAGTTGTAGTTATGATTATGGTTTTAGCTGGGGGAATTGTTATATCCGTAATAGATAATGTTGGTTTAGGAAAGGATGCTAAAGAAGACTTGGAAGAAGATGACGACATAGAAATAAATGAAACAGGCGCATGGACAGATGCTACCTGTTATGTAGGAGATTATGTTATGTATATTGAAACCCTTCAGGCAGGTCATCCAGGACGGGATAATGTAATACACGGTGCAGGTTTTGATTGGGTTGATGAAGCAGGTAACACGGTGTGGGTGAATCAGGATTATGTTTATGAGGATAAAGGGCTAAGTGATTATTTTGAATCTACAGAGAATTTAAAGAGCATCACTGTTGGAGATAAGGACTTCTTATATGAAGCTTTGTCGGATAGAGAGCTGTGGATGTACTACTCCATAGATGAAGAGACTTGTGTGATTATAAAGCTATGCATATTAGATGCTTTCGATGCTGAGGGAAATGGTGTGGACATAGCTTGCTTTAATTTGGAAGATGTACTGGATGAAGATATAATGGAACAGGCCATAAGATTTGAGGTAAGTGAGAGGTGATGGGAATGAGGATAATTGGTAAGTGGAAAAAAACATCACTGATATGTGTCCTTGCAACGATGGCAATGATAATAACAGGCTGTGATAAAATATCTGAAGAAGAAAAGTCACAGCTTGATGATAATAAAGAAAATGCAGCTATATACTACAATGGTAAATATGATTTGAACGAGACCGTAGAGGATTATGATTATGACTACAATGAGGGACTATTTGGAAATGCGTATGATACAACTACTATGTACTTTGAGATGTCTGATGGATATGTTGTAGTGTATGATGTGGCTGAGGACAGAATGCTTGATAACAGACAGTCAGAGGAGATAGAAAAAGCGATTAATGAGGAGCTTTGGCCTGATATTTTTTCTCAGGTTAAGAATATAACCGGACAGGAAATGTACTGTGAGAAGATAGAGAGCATAAAGTATAGTAGTTATGGAGCCGGTGGTGACAGGAGAGATAATTTCTTCACAGAGTATTATGAGGGAGACATTAAATCTTATCTGGCCAAGGAGGATGTGGAACTTTATGCCAATATGTCTGATATGATTATAGTATGTGACGATGATAGCTGGAATGAGGCGGTGGCGTACATAGAGACTGAGATGGAGAGCTGCTTTGCCAGATATGATGTCTATTGGGATATAGAGATATTAACATCAGATTTGTATGAAAAGTACAAGGGGAATTACAAGGATTATCGTGGTTCGTTGTATGGTTATGAAGGATATGTTGCCAGAGTAAGAATGGAGAATGAATCTGGAGCAAGTGAGCTTGTTATAGATAGACCTACTTATATTCAGGTGTGCCCGGGAGTATATATGACCAGTGATGAATTTGACTTTGCATTATGTGAAGGAGATGTTATACTTGAAGAGGCTATGACAGGAGATGAATTAGCAGATTATTGTGAATCGGTGCAGGTGACTGTGGATGGTTCAGTATATAAGGTTGTATTTTCGGAAAGAGTAAAAGATTATCTTAAGACAGAGGGCAAGGGCTATCTGAAGGTGTGCTGCAAGATTGTACCGGAGGAATTATCGGTTCAAACCACTATGGAATTTTGTGAACTTAGTAACGGGGTAACTGATGATGTAGTTATGAAAGATTTTCACAGCGAAGACTGGGATGATAATCTGGAGATAGCTCATTATGTGACTGTATGTGACGATGATTTGTATTTCTTCGGAGAGTATGAGGCAACAGAATAAGGATATAGTAGAAGGACAGTTCGAATAGAACTGTCCTTTTTCATTCCCCTCATTTGTATCATCTCCCCTAAAAACCACAAAATATCCCTTTGTTTGCTTGTATTTCCTCTTGTTTTGTATTAAAATTAACATAATTATGGGATAGTGGGCTTTTATGCAAAAAAATGCCCTAATCCAACATTTATGAAACCAAGAGGATACCATGGCACTAAAGCACGTAATGATTAATGACATAATTTCAGATCACAGCGCAAGAATGCAGAATCTTAAGAAATATTACCCATTCTTTGTGTTAAGTGAAACCACCTTTTCCCAGTACAAGGAGGGAAAATATGGTTTTCTTGATATGGGTTATATTACTATGGCATCCTTGCGTTTTTTGATTAATGAAAACAATTTCCACGAGAAGGATATTACCTACGAGGAGTACGAGAGCTTTATGTCAGAGCTGCTTAGACGAGACTTTGATTTAGATGAGCCTAAGGAAGAGGAAAAGCAGCTTATTCTACATATATTTGACAAGCTAAAAAATGACGGTAGAGCTTTTGAATTTAGATTTTATAATCCGGACACAAAGTCCAGTCAGATTGCCAGAGTTAAGCTTATAGATTCACGTATAGAGAATGGTCAGGTGCTTTATACCATTACTCCGGAGGGAATCGAGTTTTACTTAGATACCAAGGAGGTTAAGGATGAGAGCAAGATTAATGTGTCCCAGCTCCTTCTTGAGAAGATGATAACCTCCAATAACTTCAAGGGTGGTATCGATGTTGTTAAGAGAATCAATGCTCAGGTGATTAAGCTTAAAGCTGAGAAGGAGAACGTGCTTAAGCTACTTGGCATGGATATATTTGAGGGAAACAAGGCATACACAGAGTATATGGATACTATCGCCAAATGGTTCTCCGAGGAGCAAAAGCTTTTTGCTAAGAATAAGGCCTTGGTGGACAAGGCTATTAAGAAGGCAGAGTTTGAGAACAACCAGACCAAGGAGCCGGATAAAACCGGGGAGGGTGGTGCTAAGCTTCTTCGTTCTAAGGCTTTAGAGGAGATCAGCAGCTTGGAAAATGAGCTTAAGAAGACTATATACAACCACAGTCAGCTTATTGCAGAGACTATGGAGCTTACACAGTTAGCAGATAAGATTATAGGTCAGGCAAAGCTTAGAAAGCTTAGACCTGTATTTGATTTTAGACAGAGTCTTACTAATATTATGAAGCAGGATAATCCTGCACTTATGGCACATGTGGTTATGCCACTTTTTGCCCCACGTATAGACAAGACATTTTCCATAAAGTCCATTGACAATATGCTCACTCTAAAGTCTGAGGATAAGGCTAAGGGAGAAAAGGTGGAGAAGGCTGTTTTAGACTTAGACTTTATGTATGAGGATGAGCTTCTGGATAAGAAAATCGGTGAGAATTTCAGCAAGCTTTTTGTGCAGCTTCTTGATCAGATTAAGAAGTGGAATAAGCTTAGCTTAAAGGAGTATAACGGTATACTTGAGATAAAGTTTGGCAAGGAAATATATGAGAATAGAGACTATTATTCCTTCTTGGTTCACTTAGCAGGTAAGAGGGAGTATGATATGGCAGCTATACTAAAAAAGCAGGATACTCTTTTAGAGGAGATGGTAGTTGCCAATATGTCTAAGGATGAAAAGGAAAGCTATAAAGACATGGCATTTACCATAGAGTTTAACCACGTGGACGGAAGACCGGTGGAGATAGAGCTTGGTGCTTTAGGAGAGCATCCGGGAGAGCCGGATAGATTTGTGGTAACAGATATGAATTTTGAAAGGAGGCTGGGATAACAATGGAAGAGAGAAGTTTAGATAAAGCACTGGATATATATTCGGCACTTATAACCGGACAGGAAGTATCCCGCTCCAATCAGGACACCAGAGATATGTATGAGGAGTACTACTCAAACTCTGCTGTTTACGATATTACCAATCGTTTGGTTAAGAAGCTTAACCTAAATATTTATGAATACAATGACTCTATCTATGTTACTGCCGGTGAGGGTAACAGAGTCTTTGGATATACCAACGAGGATATGAAGAGACAGCTGGGACTTAGGCTTAATAAAGAGCTTTATATGGTGTACTTCATCATGTATAATGCCCTTCTTAGCTTTTATCAGGATTCAGCATCATATCAGGTTAAGGAGTATGTTAAGCTGGAGGAGATGATGGAGAGCGTAAGCTCCTATCTTATGGCTATTACTAAGGATTTGTCTGTGTATTCTATGGATGACCTTGAGGCGGACAGCTTTAAGACCATAGCCCTTCTTTGGGATGAGCTTCCAGCAGTTACCTCAGATGATAAGGATAAGAACAGAGCCTCACGAGCATCTCGTACAGGCTATGTTAAGCTTACCTTCAACTTCCTTATAGCTCAGAAGCTTTTTGTGGAGGTGGAGGATAGATATTATCCTACTGATAGATTTAAGGCTTTGGTGGAGAACTACTTTGAGGAGTACAAGGGTAGAATTTATAAGGCCTTAGGAGGTGAAGTGGATGCCTAGTATTAACAGAATCAGAGTTAACAATGTAAAGTATAATTTTGGCACCCAGTTCTATGATGATTTTACCATGAGACTTTATGGTAAGAACACCCTTTATGACCTGGCAAATGGTGGTGGTAAGAGTGTGCTTATGCTGCTTTTGCTACAGAATATGATACCAAACTGTACCCTAGACGATAAGCAGCCTATAGAGAAGCTTTTTAGAACCGGAAATGGCAACACAACCATTCACTCCTTAGTTGAGTGGAAGTTAGATGATACAGATGATGGCTATAAGTATATGACTACCGGCTTCTGCGCCAGAAAGGCAAAGGAGAGCGAGAATGAAGCTGAGAACCGTTCTAACAAGGACGTGGCAGCTATAGAGTATTTTAATTATTGTATCTTCTACAAGGAGTACAATAAGCACGATATAGTTAATCTCCCATTGGTTAAGGATGGAGAGAGAACAACCTACAGTGGCTTAAAGAGCTTTCTTAAGGAGTTAGAGCACAGAGATATGAGCCTTAAGGTTCGTGTTTTTGAGAGAAAGGGTGAGTACCAAAGATTTATCAGTGACTACGGTATACACGAAAGTCAGTGGGAGATAATTCGAGGAATCAATAAAACTGAGGGACATGTTAGAACCTACTTTGAGAACAACTATAAGACCACCAGAAAGGTAGTTGAGGATCTTCTTATAGAGGAGATTATAGAGAAGGCATTTATGGTAAAAACCAGCTTAGATGAAGCTGGAGCTGAAACTGATTCTATGGCTAAGATGCTTATGGATATCAAGGAGCAGCTTACTGTTCTTGCCAAGAAAAAGAAGGATATTAAGGTATATGACAGACAGGCAGAACTTATCGGTGTTTTGGCTGATAAGGTGGAGTCCTTCATCGGACTTTATAAGGAGCAGCACCAGCTTAAGAATCTGCTTGCAAATATATATGTTACCGGTGAGGAATTTGCCCGTAATGACGAGAAGCATCTAAAGGAGTTAGAGACTAAGCGCGATGAGGCCAGAGAGCTTAAGAATAAGCAGAGAGAGCGTATAGAGTGCCTTAAGGTTTCTAAGGATAAGAAACAGCTAGAGGAGCTTAAGCAGGAGGAGCAGATTCTCCTATCTCAGGTGGAGGATTTGACAGAGAGAGAAAAATCACTCCAGAAAGAGCTATCCTTTATGGAAAGTACAAATGAATATTTAGAGTATCTTGAGGATAGAAAGAAATACTATCAGCATGATGCAGTAATTAAGAATATGATGACAGAGTCTTCATTTGATGAGGAAAAGCTTTATACCTATGCCTACAATATCAAGATGCGCACTGACAAGATTATTATGGAGCTAAAAAGCAATATAGAAGAGCTTGAAGCTACCTATAGTGAGCTTTTAGAACAGGATGCTATGAATAAAAAGCTTCTGTCAGAGGCAAAGGTTAATCTGGCAGTGGCAAAGAACACTAAGCAGTCTGCAGACCAGGAGATAGTAAGCTTAAGTGAGGAGCTTTCGGTCATAAGAATGTCTATGAACAGTATTCGTTTCACAGATATAAGCCAGCAGCTTCAGGAGAGTCAGTCCATTATAGATGGATATGAGAAGGAAATAGCTGAGGCTAAGAATGTAGTTGAGGAGAATAATGCTAATATACAGCAGGTGAATCTGGAGCTTTCACAGCTTGAGGATAGATTGCATGAGAATGATGTTTTAATGTCAGAGCTTAGCTCTCACCAGAGAGAGTATGATGAAGCCAGTGCCAAATTAGATAACATTAAGACTGTATATGGCGCAACTAAGGAAGCAGAGCTTCTTAAGGTGATAGCTGACAGAATAACACAGGCAGTTTTAGACATAGCATCAGTTAAGAAAAACATAGATAAATCTATGAAGAGAATTGGTCGTCTCAAGGAGGGCCGTATAATCAACATTTCCAAGGCAGCAGCTAAGGTTATTGATTACATCGAGACCAGACATGGTATAACTGCAATGTTTGGTATGGATTACTTATCAGCGTTAAGCTATGAGGATCAAAAGAATTTACTTGAAGCTAATCCGGAGCTTGCCTATGGAGTGCTGGTTAAGGATTACGAGACTATAGCATCAGATCCAAATATTTACAATATAGATACAGATGATGAGATAGTTGATGTATATGATATGGAGATGCTTGAATCAAAGGCGGTTCATTTTGGCGATAATGCATTTTCGATTCATGCATCATCAGGTTTCCTCACCGACGAGGGAACCAAGGATAAGCTTATAGAGGCGGAGAGAAATCTGTGCAGAGAATATGAGCTACAGCTTGATATTAAGGATGAGATGCTTGCTGCATACAGACAGGATCAGGAATTTGTGCTTAGAATGTCTGAGAGTGATTTGCTGAAGGTGAAGGAAAGACTAAAGGAGTCTATTGACCTTAATACCAGCTTAAGAGAGAGAAGAGCTGAGCTTACAGAGGATTTAAAGGGCTATAAGCTGGCTATAGACAGAGCCATAGAGAAGCGTAAAGAGGCTGAGAAGGCACTTCAAAGCTGCAGTCAGGATATGAGTAAGCTATATGCTGTAGAGAAGCTTACAGATATAATAAACGGTAAGGAAAAGATAACTGACCAGGCAAAGGAAGATGTGGAAAGACTGGAGCAGACCGTAAATAGTCTTACCAATAGTGCTGATGATGAGAATATACTCTTAGCAGCATCCCAAGCAAAACTTGAAACACTTAGAGCTAAGTATGACCAGGTTAAGAGAGAGTGGGATGATAACTATAAAGCCTACTACAATGTAGATAAGGAATATAAGATTTTAACCATAAGCGATGATGAGCTTAAGGCAAAGTTTACAGCTATGGTAACTATGGCCAGCCATGATACCAAGGCTATAGAGGACAAGAGACTTCTTATGGACACTATTCAGGTGTCTATGGACAGAGCCTTAAAGAACATTGAAAAGCGTGGCGTGGATGTTAAGGAGTTGCAGGCGAAAGAGAAAAGTAATCAGCTATATTTCTCTGATGAGGCAGTGCTTGATAACTTCAAGAAGGTTATGTCAGATACTGCAATTCAGCTTTCTGAGGCAAAAGCAAAGCATGCCAGAAAGCTGTCGGATATTAACAGATTAGAGGGTAGTATAGAGTATGCTATCAAGAATATAGAGGATGCCTTCGGGGCTTATGTTGAGGAGGAAGCAAGCCTTTCTGAGATAGTATCAACTCTTGAGAATGGTGAAGAGCTTCTTAAGCGTCTTGCCAAAGAGGCTAAGGACTATGAGGAGGAGTATAGAAATTACCTCAAGACTCAGGGCTATATGGTAGACCTCTACAAGGATGTAAAGAGAATTGTCACAACCAATGATATCGACCTAGAGGGTGCTAACGTAATCAATGAGGAGAAGGACAAGCTGAGAGAAATCTTCGAGGATACACTTCTTAAGTTCGACAGAAGCAACAAGAGCTTAGAGAAAGCGAAAAATGAGTTGGTACGCTTCAAGGGTAATACATCTGCTTCCTTGGAGCAGATGAGCGCCTTCGAGCTGGCAAATACAATTAGGGAGGATGTAGTAATTCCTTCTAATTACGATGGTGCCACAGTGCTTATGGAGAACCTTAAGTCTATTACCGATTATATTCTATTAGAGAGAGACAGGGTGGAAAAGAGCCTTGTTGATATGGAAACCATAAAGGCAAACTTCGAGGAGCAGTGCCTCCAGAGATGCTTAGATGTTAAGACAGAGTTAGATAAGCTGCCTAAGCTGTCGCGTATAGTGGCTGATGGGGAAGCTATACAGATGGTGGGACTTAATATTCCGTATTTTAAAGAAGAGTTCTTAAAGCAGAGAATGTCTCAGTACATCGACAACATAGTAGCTCAGGCAGATGATTACTCCTCAGAGAAGGAGCAGGTGAAGTTTATTAGAAACAGCCTGGCATTAAAGAAACTTTTCGGAGTAATAGTAACAGATATGAACGGTATCAAACTCAGCCTATATAAGCGTGAGCGAATTAAGGAGCAGAGCAGATACTTAAAATACGAGGAGGCTGTAGGTTCAACAGGACAGTCTCAGGGTATTTATATCCAGTTCTTAGTAAGTATAATCAATTATATTTCCGGTATGTATCACACTGGAAATGAGGACACCAGAACTAAGACAATATTTATAGATAACCCATTTGGAGCAGCTAAGGACGTGTATATTTGGGAGCCAATATTTGCTCTTCTTAAGGCAAATAATGTTCAGCTTATAGTACCGGCCAGAGGTGCAACACCTGCCATAACAGGTAGATTCGATGTGAATTATATCCTAGGACAGCAGATGTCTAAGGGTAAGCAGTTAACCGTAGTAACAGATTACACCAGCAAGGTTGACCAGGATGAGCTTGAATATCAGGATTTGGAATTCGAGCAGGTTAGCTTTGATTTTATCTAGGAAGAGGAGGAAGCTATGCATTATAAAGAAGTGAAAGCAATACTTACCCCTCAGAATGGTATGAATCTGTACAGGGGATGTACCCACGGTTGTATATACTGTGATTCTCGTAGTAAATGCTACCGTATGGACCATGACTTTGAAGATATAGAGGTTAAGGCGAAGGCCGCTGATTTGCTGGAGCATGCTCTAAAGCGCAAGAGAAATAAAAGTATGATAGCAACAGGCTCTATGTCAGACCCGTATGTGCCTATAGAGGCGGAGCTTAAGCTTACCAGAAGGTGTCTCAATATTATAGACAGATTTGACTTTGGCCTTGTAATACAGACCAAGTCCAATCTGATTCTCAGAGACATAGATATACTGGAAAGTATACACAAGAAGACCAAGTGTGTGGTGGCAGTGACACTGACAACCTTTGATGATGAGCTTTGTAGGAAGCTTGAACCTAATGTGTGTACCACTAAGGAGAGAGTTCAAATTCTTATGGAGATGAAGAAGAGGGGCATACCCACTATAGTTTGGCTGACTCCGTTTCTGCCATTCATCAATGATACCGAGGAAAACCTTAGAGGCTTAATGAACTACTGCATAGAGGCAGGAGTTTATGGTATTATGAATTTTGGAATAGGTCTTACTCTTCGTGATGGAAACAGAGAGTATTTTTACGAGCAACTGGATAAGCTGTTCCCGGGACTAAAGGAGAAGTACATAGAAATCTATGGAAATGCCTATGAGGTAACCAGTCCTGACAGCGACAGGCTTATGAAAATATTCTATGAGCTCTGTGAGGAAAATAACATAGTTTATGATGAGCAGGAATTGCAGAGATATATGCGAGAGTATAAGAATAAGCAGATTGGAACACAGCTAAGCTTATTTGATATGTAAAAAGGAGGAATGAATATGAATTGTTCAGTATGTGGAGCAAATATACCGGAAGGTAGTACATTTTGTTCTGTATGTGGAGCAGATATGGCGGCTTTTGCAGGGGTGCCACAGGATAAGATAATAGTTAATCAAACCGAAGCACAGCATATGGCAGCAGGAGATGATACAGTAACTCAGCTTATACCTGAGAATTATATGCAGTCAGCAGGGGACGACACAGTAACTCAGCTAATACCTGAGAATTATATGCAGGCTCAGGGGGATGATACAGCAACAGTTATGCTGGACCCAAATCTTACCCCGCAGTATACTTCAAATCAGCAGCCGGCATTTTCGCAAGGACCGGGAGTTGGTTACCAGCAGACATATG
The DNA here is from genome assembly GCA_017463225.1 of Lachnospiraceae bacterium. GTDB lineage: Bacteria > Bacillota > Clostridia > Lachnospirales > Lachnospiraceae > Coprococcus_C. Next base: position 36,769 of record JAFTPO010000066.1, read on the forward strand.
CTCAGCCGCAGATGGGGTATCAGCAGTCTGTGGTACAGCCAATGTACCAGCCAAATTATCAGCAAAACTTTAATCCTTCAGCATCCTATGATGGAAAGAAGCAGTCACCTTTGTTTAAGGGTATTTCCCTTGGAACACTTGTGCTTATTTTGGCCACTGTAATCAGCTGTCTGGTATTTATGATAAAGCCTGTATATTACACCATAGAAAGCTTTATAGGTGGTGCTGCAGATGAGGAGCTTATTGAAGAGGCTATGGAGATGCAGGGTGATGAGGATGAGGTTAATGAGGTAAACAATGCCTATAGGATATTTATAGTTATAGCAGTAGTATTTCTTGTGATAGCTACTATTAATGCATTGGTGTGCTTCCTGAAGGTTAATGCGGGTTGCATAAAAAGTCCAACACTGCAGGCGGTGGGAGCATTTATACTAACCCTTATAGGTGCTGCTGTGATTATAGCACTTCATGTGATGTTTAAGGACGCTATTGGAGATGGTCTGGACTATGGTAATTTCTCACCGGAGGAGGTTAAGAAATTTAATGTTTATGACCTTATGTATGTTTTAGGAATAGTGTCAATAGTAGTGTCATTTGTTAATATAATTACATCAGCTATGGCAAGAAAGAGAGCGTAATAACGGGGAGAAGGACATATGGCAAAGTCAAAGGAACAAAGAAAACAGGAAAAGAAGGCTGCTATGCAGGAAGCCAAGAAGGAGCAGGCTAGGGTAGATGCTACACCTAAGCAGGAAACTGAGGATAAAGCAAAGGAGCCGGAAACTAAGACAGAGGTTAAACCAAAGGTGCAGACAGAGCAAATTTCTCTAACTATGTACACAGCAATGTATATGATAGTAACCTTTTTGTCTGCAGCACTTACAGCTTTTTGCTTGGTTATATATGGAAATCCAGGTAAGTATGTTATATCATCATATGTAGGCGAAGGCTTAAATGAGATGTCTAGAGAGATGCTTAGACTGTATATGTTAGATGAGTTGGGAGAGGGAAGAATTAATGGCTTTTATCTTGCAATAGGAATTGCCATAGCAGTGGAAGCAGTTGTGATGCTTATCGGTATGGTGAAGGCAGTTGATAACAGAAATAAGCCTGTGCCGGTTCTTAATATAATCGGTATAGTAATGTCTATAGCTGCTCTTGGATTGTTTATATATGCGGATCATTTTATGAAAGCTGACATTCGCAGATATGATATAGACAGACAGCCGGAGCTTCAGTTATATACCTTATATCTGCCACTTTTGATTACTAATATAGTGGCTATGATAGTGGGATTAATAACAACCATTGGCGGCTTGCGCAGATGGAAAAAAACAGGAAAGACAAGTAAGTAATAATTTGGAAAATGGAGGAATGCGATTATGGATTTTAAGCAGTTTGTAAAGAATGTAAAGAATGAGGCATCAGATGCAGTGGAGATAACTAAGCTTAAGGCTAAGATATCAAGTGAGAAGACAAGTGTTAAGGATACATTTGAGGAGATTGGTAAGAAGATGTATGAGACTTATCTTAAGACCAAGGAAGCTCCTGAGGAGTTTGCTGAGCAGATGGCAAAGGTTGATGCAGCAAGAGCAAAAATCGCAGAGTACAATGCAGAGATTGACAAGGTAAAGATGAGCGAGTAATAAAAATAATTTAGGATAGAGGTTTTACACTATGGACTACAATGAGCTTAGCTTGAAGCTGCATCAGGAACATGGAGGGAAACTCCAGGTTACCTCAAAGGTGCAGATTAAAAATAGAGACGATCTTAGTACTGCTTACACCCCTGGTGTTGCAGAGCCATGCAGAAGGATTAGAGACAACAGACAGGACGTTTATAAGTATACCTGTAAGGCGAATACTGTAGCTGTTGTGTCAGATGGAACAGCGGTGCTTGGATTAGGAGATATAGGTCCTGAGGCGGCTATTCCTGTTATGGAAGGTAAGGCAATATTATTTAAGGAATTTGCGGATGTGGATGCATTTCCAATATGCCTTGATACTAAGGATGTGGATGAGATAGTTGAGACTGTTAAAAGGATAGCGCCGGTGTTTGGCGGTATTAACCTTGAGGATATTTCAGCTCCAAGATGCTTTGAGATAGAGGCACGCCTTAAGGAGGAGCTTGATATACCTGTGTTTCATGATGACCAGCACGGTACAGCTATAGTTGTTTCAGCAGGGCTTATTAATGCTGTAAAGCTGGTGGGGAAGAGGCTTGAAGAGGTTAATGTGGTAATTAACGGTGCAGGCTCAGCCGGAATATCTATTTGTAAGCTTCTTATGCAAATCGGTGTGGGCAATGTGGTTTTGGTTGATAAGCAGGGAGCTCTCTGCCCTGGTGAGGAATGGATGAATCCTGCCCAAAAGCAGATGGCTGAAATTACAAATATCCACAGAGAAAAGGGTGCGTTGGTTGATATTATAAAGGGTAAGGATATATTTGTTGGAGTATCTGCCCCTGGTGTTGTAACTGCAGAGATGGTAGCATCTATGGCTAAGGATTCCATCGTATTTGCTATGGCGAATCCTACTCCGGAGATTATGCCGGAGGAGGCAAAGAAGGGCAATGTAAGAGTTATGGCTACAGGACGTTCAGATTACCCTAACCAGATTAATAACGTGCTGGTATTCCCGGGAATATTCAGAGGTGCATTGGATGCTAAGGCTACAGCAATTACTGAGGAGATGAAGATTGCGGCAGCGAAGGCAATTGCGGCTATAGTTTCAGATGAGGAGTTAAACGAGGAGTATATTATACCGGGAGCCTTCGATGAGAGAGTTGCCAAGGCGGTTGCCAAGGCAGTGTCTGACGAGGCTAAAAAGCTGGGGATAACAAAATAGTTATATTCATAAAACCAGAGGGCACGTATTGTGGTCTTCTGGTTTTGTTGATTTTAAGAAAAAAGTTTATCTAATAAACATATAGTTTAAATTATCAGGAGGGGTGTGCGCCACATGAAAGAAAAATTAGATTTAGTTAAGTCTGAGGTAAATAAGGTAGTCAAGGGAAAGGAAAACGTAGTTGAGAAGGTTCTGGCTGCTGTTATTGCCGGAGGACATATCCTTATGGAGGATATTCCGGGAGTTGGAAAGACAACCCTGGCAACCACCTTCGCCAGAAGTATGTCCTTGAATTATAAGAGAGTTCAGTTTACGCCTGACGTTCTTCCAAGTGATATATTAGGTTTTTCTATGTATAACTCAGCAACCAAGGAGTTTGAGTACAAGGAGGGTGCAGTATTCTGTAATCTGTTTTTGGCAGATGAGATTAACAGAACCTCCCCTAAGACTCAGTCAGCTCTTCTTGAGGTTATGGAGGAGAATACAGCAACAGTGGATGGAGTAACCAGAAAGCTTCCTGACCCATTTATAGTAATTGCAACAGAGAATCCATATGGCTCATCAGGAACACAGATGCTACCGGAGTCACAGTTAGATAGATTTATGGTTTGCCTTTCTATGGGTTATCCGGCTCATGATGATGCGGTACTTATCCTTAAGGGAAATGCATTAAAGCTTATAGATAGCGTTCAGGGAATAATATCTGTTGATGAGCTAAAGGAGCTTAGAAGAAAAACTAATGATTTATACGTAAAGGATGAGATATACGACTACATTGTCACACTGGTGGAGAAGACAAGAGAGATGGATATATTCTCTATGGGAGCAAGTCCAAGAGGAACCATAGCTTTGCTTAGAATGGCTAAGGCTATGGCGGTGCTTGATGGAAGAGATTTTGTTACAGTTGAGGATGTACAGAGAGTCGTTACAGATACCCTTGGACATAGAGTTAAGCTCAGTGCTAAGGCAAAGGCACAGGGAATAACCTTAATAGGAGCTATGAATCAGCTGTTGTCACAGGTTAAACCACCGAGAAGCTAGAGTAAAAAAGGAATGTAAGATTATATAATATGAGAATTCGCTTTGAAAATATATTTAGAACAGTGGGATATGCTTTGCTGTTAATAATAAATATAATTTTATATTGGTTTTTGCACAGCCATTTTCATTTTATGGTGCTAATCATAATGGCTGTGGCTCCTGTGTTGTCTGTGGCTATGGCATGGTATATAAGCAGTCATATATCTGCAGAGATAATTGGTATGACTCCTAAGGGGGAGTATGCAAAGCAGGGAGAGGAGTGTTTCTTTAAGGTGCGCCTGGATAATCCCACACTTTGGCCTTCTCTTGATGTTAAGCTAAAGCTTCAGGTGGGAAATGCATTCTTTGGCAATCAGGGTGAGTTAATGGTTAGCACACCACTTTACAGCAGGAAGGGCTATGAGCTTAAGCTTCCTTTAAAGGCTGATTTGCCGGGAAGGATAGATGTTAGGCTTCAGGAGATAAGAATCAAGGATTTGATGGGCTTTGTGTTCTTCGGCAAAAAGGTTGAGGAGGAAGGCGAGGTTACTGTTATGCCTAGACTTATTGACAATCTTCCTTATGAAAAGACTGCTTTAGAGACAGGTATGTTAGAAAGTGAGGAGAGCACCAAAAGGGGAAATGATTTCTCTGATGTTCAGGAGATAAGAGAGTATATTCCAGGAGATAAGCTAATGAGTATACATTGGAAGCTGTCTGCCAAAAGGGATATTCTTATGGTTAAGGACAGGGTTAGTATGTCGGACAAACAGCTGGTTGTGCTGCCGGAGCTTTGCAATGCCAACCCATATGATTTGAATATAATACTGTCTACAACCTACACCCTTATGAAAGAGCTGGTGGAGGATAAACTGACAGTTAGACTTATGTACTGGAGTAAGCTTAGATATGAGTACGAGGACATAAGAATTGAATATCAAAGTGATTTAGATGATGCATTTGCCAAAATGTTTTATGAACAGTGTTATTACGATATGAATCTGGCAGCCAGTCATATGGCGCTGGTTCATCCTGAGATGAAATCCTACCTTCACATAACCTCAGAGGGTGGAAGAGCGCGAGTTAGTATTAGGGAGAATAATTAGTGGCTAAAAATACAGAGACAATTGAAGACAGAGAGCTTTGTCCCGGTATCAGACTGAGTAAATCCTTTTATGATACCAAGGAGAACAGACTCCTGACTTTGCTTATGAAGGGCTTTATAGTTTATCTTCTTTCCATGGGAAGTATAGGCTTTTATTTGTCTGCCTTTTATATAGAGTATAATAAACCCTTATGTCACATAGCCATATTTGTGATGGCCATGCTTTGTGCCATGCTTTATTATAGATTGCTGACGGAGAATCTGGGATATCTGGTTCTGTTAGGAGTGTTTGCCGGTCTGGTGTATATGTTTAGGTCCTACATAAACAGTGGATACTATGCCATGGTTAATATTACCGTGGATAATGCTGCCCAGTATTTCAATGTGGATATACAAAGACTTTATGCCGAGCAGATAGAAAATAGATATGTGACAGTAACCTTTGCGGTACTGTTTATAGGAATAGTTTTGGATGTATTCTTAAACGTCTATATATCCAGAAGAATGCAGTATGTGACCGCTATATTTGTTATTATGGGACTGAATATGGTGCCTCTTTATATGGTGTCTGAGCCGAATAATCTCTATGTAATTATGGTGCTTGGCGGTATAGCACTTGCCTACGTTTTTAGGTCGGGAAAGCATTACAGCCCACAGGTTTCCATCAAAAGAGATGATATAAAGTTTGAGGAGAAGGGACGAAAGAAGAAGGAGCTAGCATATGTTTATGATGTAAAGGCTATGGTAAATGCTGCTATAGTTGCTCTTGCCTTTATCGTAGTAACAGTTCCGGTTATAACTGCCTTTAAACCAAAGGATACCTTTAATGTAGGTTATGAGGGAAATAAATATAAGGAGCTTACCATGGCCGGAGTCAGCACAGTGCTTATGGATGGTTGGGCAGGCTTCTTTAGAATGAATCATGATGTTGGTGGTCTAGAGGGTGGTGTGTTAGGAGATGTGTCTACGGTTAGACTTGATTATCAGACCGATATGGTGCTTATGCTCACTCCTTACACCTATGACAGAATTTATCTAAGAGGATTTGTGGGAGTACGATATAATCCTTATGAAAATTGCTGGACTGCCGGCTCAGAGCGACAGGGCTACAATGATACCGTAAGAGCAGAGGCTCAAAGCTTGAAGGATGCCTACGAGGATGATTATGAGTATGCTTCTAAGGCTACTATGAATATTAGAGTGGTGGAAGGAAGCCGTCTGTATCAGCCTTATTACACGCTGTCGGTGGATTCCGGTGACGGGCCTTATGTTGTAGCTGAGGTTTATCCAAGAGCAACGGATAACAAGACTGCCGTAAACTATGAATATTACAATTCTGTGCCATATTCCGAGGCGGATTTACATGTGCCGGAGGAGAATATGGAGGCTGTTGAGACTATAGTTAAGGAGTTGGGTAATCCTATAACTGATGAGGATATTATTCAGGCACTGGCGGATTATTATCAGCGTGAGATGCCATATACCATATCTCCGGGAAGAACTCCTAGAGGAGAAGACTTTGTAAATAACTTTTTGTTAGATAAGCGTAAGGGTTATTGCTCCTACTACGCATCGGCGGCAGTGCTTATATTTAGATATATGGGTATACCGGCTAGATATGTGGAAGGTTATGCTGTGGATTACGAGCAGATGTTTGATGCAGAGTATGTGAATGGAACCTATTATGCAGACTATTATCAGGGCTACTCAGAGATAGGAGAGACAGCACTTATCTCAGTGGATGTAACGGATGCGGATGCACATGCCTGGGTGGAGGTGTATGATCCTGAATACGGCTGGTATCCGGTAGATGTGACTCCTTCTGCTACGGAGGAAGAAGAGGTTGTGGACTTCTGGAGTATGTTTGCAGATATTATGGATGATTCAGATGCCACCAGTGATGTGGCTGTGGAGAATGCCTTTGGTGGAGGTCAGAATGTCAATAAGATAATCAAGGGTGCTGCCTATACTGTGGCTATGGTGTTTGCAGTAGCCATAGGTTTGTTTGTATTGATTAAACTGATTCTTTGGTTTGCTTACCTTGTACGTGTGGCCAGATCAAATCCAAGTGATAAACTTATAATAAGCTATCAAAGAAGGTGCGACAAACGTAGAAGGCGAGATAAGGAATTTAGAAATAAGCTTAATTATAGTCAGCAGATAGAATATGTGATAGAAGCTGATACAGAAAAATCCCATGAGAAGGTTATCGCAATCTTAGAGAGAGCAGGCTTCTCACAGGATATAATTTCACAAGAAGAATATGACTATGCATTAAGCTGGATTAAGGAGCATATGTAGTAGGACAAAGTCCTATACCGTAGCAATCCTGGTTGGAGTATTGATATATATAATAGCTTTCAACAGTTCCCTCGGGGGAAACCAGCTCGATGGTATATATTTCATCAAAGCTAACATTAGAATAATCGGTCTCGGGATATACAGCTTTTATAGCTGTATGTTCCGGGGCTTTACTTTTTTCCAGCACAGTGATTTTCTCGTCACCTAGCATTATGCCTGTTGACTGGTTGGTGTAAGCTGCTATGATGTTGCTTGCATTATAGTCAGCTTCAGTAGTCTGAGCATTAAGGATAACTCCGTTTTCTGTCATGTGAATGGTGTGGGTTGCGGTTCCGTCAAATCTGTTGAAGGTTATAACCCACATATAAGCACTGTAGGTGTTAAAAAGATTATCGGTGTAGCAATAAAGCTTGGCATCCCAGGAGCACCAGTTGTTGTAGTTAGCAATCTCGGAGTAAGGGAACACACCTGTATCGTAGTATCTGTTCAGACTATATCTGGCCAGAGTAACGGCTTCGTTTTCAGTCAGAAAGCCCTGGTCTATATCGCAGGCTGTACCTGTGCTTTCCCAGGCCCCTGATATAAGCTTAACCTGCTCTAATGAGGTAAGATTGCTGGATGTGCTTCTTGCCATAGCGTTTCCGGATTCGATGTAGTATTCTTCGGGAGCTACTACGATTTCATTGGTTATGTCCTGAGCGTTCATATCAAGCAGAAGGTCAGGAATCACAAGGCTTGAGACCACCGCTAAAATACATAGAATAATATTAATCCACTTCTTCATGGGCAGTCACCTCCTCAGCGTATAATGGAAATGTAATGGCGAATCTTGTGCCTTCGCTTGTCTTGCTGTATACATCTACAGTTGCATTATGAGCATCAAATATTAAGGCAGCCAGAGAAAGACCCAGTCCGGCACCGCCTTCCTTTCTGGAACGGGATTTGTCTACCATATAAAATGCGTCCCAGATTTTGCTTAAGTGTTCCTCGGGGATTCCTGTACCAAAGTCTTCAACAGTAATAGTTACCTGATCATTTTCCTCTTTGGCAGTGAAACGGATAGTACTTCCTTCCTTGGATGCCTTTCGACCGTTATCTATAAGATTGATAAGGGCTGACTTAAGCAGATCCTGATCTCCTAAGATGAAGCTATCAGTGGTGATAAGCTCTAAAGATATATTCTTTGCGGTGAGCATAGGCTCTACGCTTGTGGCAACAGTATTCATAAGCTTTTTGATGCTAAGCTTCTTTGGACTGATGCTGTGCTGCTTAGTGTATATAAATTCAAACAGCTTCATAGACATAGCTTCAAGTCTTTGTCCCTCTGAGAAAATATAAGATGCAGCCATAATCTGTTGTTCTCTAGGCATCTCTCTGGAACGAAGGGTATCTGCGTAGCCTATTATGGAGGTCATAGGAGTTTTAAGCTCATGGGTAAAGTCTGCCACAAACTGTTCCTGGCGGGCTACCATACCCTTTAGCTCATCCATATGCTCCACCACGGAATCTGCCATAGTGTTGTAGGTGTCTGCAAGACTTCCTATCTCATCCTTGGTATTTATATTTGCTCTGGCATCATAATCTCCCTTTCCGAAGCTTTCGGAAACTTTCTGGAGGGACTCTAAAGGCTTGGTTAGAAGTGTGCTTAGTATATACATAAAAATACTACATATTACCAGGACACTAACTAAAAGAAGCTTGTAGTAGTTGGATTGCTGCTTCATCATATCGTATACGGCGGTGATGTCCCTACTGTTTATGATGTTTAACTTCTTGTCCATCAAAAGTGTGCTGGAGCTGACGTATATATAGTAGCGACCATCCTTTTCTTCTATGGTGTAATTCTTCATTCCTACATCCACAGTAGACCACAGAGCCTCATTGCACAATTCCTGAGTACTGGAGTAAATTATGTTGCTGTCGTATGCCACACACAAATCAGAGCTGTTGGCAGAAAGATTGGAATAGACATTTTCGCTGCCCTCAACTACCTTGTCAAGCAATACATTCTTGCTGTAGGAATCGGTATTCATAAGACTGAGGAGCTCGTATTCTATGCTTGCTTGAAAAAGATTGTTCTCCTCTACGGAATTCTCTATCTGCTGATTCATAGCCAGATTGAAATTCTTAAGAATCATAAAATATCCTATGGTTCCAAGTCCTATGGATATAACTATCATATTTATAATAAGTACCTTATATCTAAATTTCATCTAATGCTGCACCTTGTCCTTTACTGGGAATCCTCTAATCTGTAGCCGGCGCCGTAAACAGTTTTTAAACATTTGCCCAGGCCGGTCTTCTTTCTAAGTCTTTGGATGTGCAAATCCAGGGTTCTGGTATCTCCGCTGTACTCACTGTCCCAAATTGTCTCGTAAATATTTTCTCTAAAGAGAGTGATGTTTACATTTCTGATAAGCAGTGCAAGAAGCTCCAGCTCCTTTGGAGTAAGGTCAAGTGGGACACCATCTCTGGTTGCTGTTTTTGCTTCTGTGTTTATTTTAATATTCTTAAAGCTTAGCTCTGAGGAAGCCTTGTTGTATCTTCTTAAAACAACACCCACTCTGGCCAGAAGCTCCACTACCTGAAATGGCTTTACTATATAGTCCTCAGCTCCCAGGGTAAGTCCTTTCACCCTGTCGTCTAAGGCAGCCTTGGCAGTAATGAAGATTACCGGCATATTTAGAGGCTTAATATATTCTAAAAGCTCATAGCCGTCAACGTTTGGAAGCATAATATCAAGCAGAACCAAATCATAGGTATTGTTCTCTAATAGATTGGCTGCTTCCATGCCGTCGTACACCTGGGTACAGCTGTAGCCCTGAGCTCCCAAGTTTAATGCTATAAGGTCTGATATAGGTTTTTCATCCTCAACGATAAGTATTTTAATCATGTCAATGTCTCCTGCGTAAGATAAAATATCTGTAATATAAGATTATATTACAAAATAGGTTAAAAATATATACTATAAATTTAGTAAAATTTAGAATAACCCTAGAATATTGTATCAGTCAATTGTATCTAAAATGTATCAAAAGGGATGAATAGGGCAATAATTTTTTAGACTTTACATTTTTTGTAAATATAGTAGAATAAAAGCGTTGGGAATAGCCCATATCAGGAGGAAAATGATGAAGAGAGTACAATTTTTGTTTGCCCTATTAGTGGGTAAGATAATAATGGGACTTACTAAGATAATACCTGGTGTGTCAGGAACCACCTGGCCGGGAGGTATAGCTAATATATTGATGAAGAACTTTCCTAAGTATTTCAAGTTTGGAGATAACACAAGGATAGTTATGGTTACGGGAACCAGTGGAAAAACCACTACCACAGGTATGCTTTCACAGCTTATTAAAAGCTGGGGTAAGAGCATATGCACCAACGATATAGGTGCAAATATGGATAGAGGTATAGCCACAACACTTATTAGACATTCAAGTATGGGTGGTAAGGTTAAGGCGGATTACATCATCCTTGAGGTGGACGAGAGATATCTTCCTATTATGACTAAGCTTATAGCGCCGGATGTGATTCTGGTAACTAATGTGCTTAAGGATCAGTCCCAGCGAAACGGTGAGCCTGGAGTTATTATGACCAAGCTTAAAAATGCCATAGAGTGTGGCGCTCATCTTATATTAAACGGAGACGAGCCTAATTCAGGTTCCTTAGGCTTCGGCAAGGAAAAGGTAAGCTACTATAGAGTAAAGGGAGAGGCTGATGGATATGACATAAGCTCAAATCCGATGGCGGTAAGCTGCTCATGTCCTGTGTGTGGAGGTTCTATCAGCTTTGAGTATGAGAATCTTTTCAATATAGGAAAGTATAGCTGTAGCGGCTGTGATATGTCTTCTAAGGAGGATGCCACAACTATCTCCATAGATTATGAGAATAATGGCTTTGACTGGGATGGTACAAGCTTTAATGTGAAATATATCAGTAAGGATTTTATGTATTGCTATTCATCTATGATGGAGTTTGCAAGACATGAGGGAGTACCTGCTGAGGTTATCCAGAAGTCCATAGATGAGTTCAAGATTCAAAGCGGACGTGTGGAGCAGATGAAGGCTGGAGCTAAGACTATAAATTATCTTAGAATCAAGCAGGAGACACCGGTAACTCTTCAGAGTGCCATAGATGTTGCCACAGCTGATAAGTCTGAGAAGATAGTGGTGTTAGACCTAAGTGAGATAGTTGATTTCAACCCAAGATACACAGGTATGTACTATGCTTATGACTGTAACTTTAGAAAGTTTATGGATAACAACGTGGTGAAGTACATCTGTATGTCTAAGACTGTATGCTATGACGTGGCAACCAGATTATACTTAGAGGGTATCGCCCCTGGCGACATTACAGTTATCCCTACAGATAACTATGACCTGCTTTTGGAGGAGCTTGAAAAATATGACTGCAACACAGTTTATCTGCTAACCTGGATGCATTCATATTACAGCTGTCTTAGCAGTATAGAAAAATACCAGAAGAAGGCAGGTGAGTAGCTATGAGTAAGATTATAAATATAGCTTGGGTATATCCGGATATACTGAACCTTCACGGTGACAGGGGAAATATGATGGCCATAGCGAAAATCGCTGAGGCTTTGGGCTTAGAGTGCAATATAAATAAGCTTAGCTATGGTGAGGATATAGATTTTGAGAATACTGACCTAATCTTTATGGGTGCAGGTCAGATAAGAGATATGCAACATGTTGTAAGGGACATGAGAAGATATGCAGATGGCTTTAAGAGCTACGTTGAGGCAGGTGGATATGTGCTTGCCATAGGCTCTACAGGCTGTGCATTAGGCAAAACACTTTCGCTGGAAAGTGGCGAGACTATAGAGGGCATAGGAATACTTGACATAACTGCAAGAGAGCTTAACAGAACTAAGATGCCTTATGTAACTAAAGAAGTTTACGGTGATGATATATGGTGGAGCTACAAGGATATGGACATTATAGGCTGCCAGATACAGAGAGTGGATTATACCTTAGGAAATGTAGAGCCTTTAGGAAAGGTAGTATATGGCTACGGCAATAATCTTCAGGGTGAAGAGGGTGCCAGATATAAGAATCTGTTACTCACCAACACTGTAGGTCCGCTTCTTGCCTCTAATCCTTGGTTCGGAGCAGATGTAATGGCAGAACTGATGGTGGCTAAGGGTGAAAAGCTTTCCGTGGACTTAGATAAGCTGGAATATCTTGGATACGCTAAGGAATCTATAGAGCTTAAGAAAAAGTTTATTAAGGATAAGTTTAAACTGCCGGGGATAATTCATAATTTATAATATAAATTAGTGCAAAAATACGCCAGACATAATCTATATGTTATGTCTGGCGTATTTTTAGTTTGTATAAACTCTTCCCACAAATGACCCCGCAAAGGCAGTCATAAGTGCACCGTACTCTAAGTCAAAGATAAGCTCGTCTCCGGATTTATATTCAGGAGCTTCACTTAAGTCGACAACACACTCATCTGAGCAGCCACCTAAAACCTTTATGCGGCTATCTCTAGGGATAATGTGCTCTAACTGAAGGTCCTGCTTACCTATGGAGAGGACTCCTCTTCGCTGTGTGGACTGTGTATCTGATTCCTTTTCGTATACCTCTATAAGAGGAACGTGAAGGGTGAAGACATCTGTCTCATATCCCGGGATAAAGCTGTTATCTGCAGGGTCTCTGCCAAGCATTATGGCTTCTCCCATTCTAAGCTGATTAAACTCCTTAGGGAAGTTTAAGTCATCTGATATAAGTATGGAGGTGGAGCTTGAGTTTCCTCCTGATACCACAGGGCTATTAGTGTCATAAAATGGCATAATAAGCTGATGAAGTGTAACCAGATGGTTCATATTTTCCTCATTAGGAAGATATCCCATAAAGCAGTTATAATTGGTTGCTATGCCTGTAAGTCTAAGATTCTCGCTGGTATGTACGAAGGCTGCGCAGGATAACAGGGCATCCTGATTAGTGTACATGATACCATCTCGTAGGTCTCCAATATCAACCAGAAGGATGATGTTGTGTGTCTTGCCTTCTGTTGCGGCAGATTTGTCTATAGCCATAATGGTATTTAGGTCACACTGCAGGCTGGTGTCGCAGTATTTTACAACAGCCTCTGCCTCAGAAGCTACGGCAGGTCTGATTAGGAATCTTTCCTTGTCAGTTTTAAATCTTGCAAAGTTATCCAGTCTTGAATCAGCCAGAACCTCCACTGGAGACTGGTTGAAGCAGTCTATAATCTGCTGGTCTCCGCAGATGCTTTTTACCACGGGAGCCAATTTCACAGAATTTTCTTTGCATAAATCTATGGTATGTTGTATATTATCTTTTAGTTTTTGAAGATTTATGGTAATATATACCTTACTGAGTAAATCCATACTAATTCTCTCCATTACTATTCTTTGCTATTAAGATACTACAGGATAAGCGGGAAAAATGCAAGGGATAAAGAGTATAGTTAATACTCATAATGGCAATAAATAATGAGAAAATAGTGTGAGATATAAATTTATTATGAGGTGTTTTTAAATGCAGGAAAGCAGAGTTTCGAATGCATCAAGAAATATATTGTTTGGTATGTTCCTTAAGGGTTATCAGATATTGATGCCTTTTTTGATGAGAACAGCTATGATGTACTATATGGGCATGGAGTACTTGGGGCTTAACAGTCTCTTTGGCTCTATACTGTGGGCGCTTAACTTAGCAGAGCTTGGAGTTGGTTCAGCTATGGTTTATAGCATGTACCAGCCTATTATAGATGGGGACAAGGAAGAGATATGTGCTCTCCTTAAGCTTTATAAGAAGTATTACAGGGTAATAGGTACGGTGATTGCGGTAGTGGGACTGGCCATTACGCCTTTTATCCCTAAACTTATTAAGCAGGGCACCCCTGAGGATATAAACATCTATGTGGTATATCTTCTCAATCTGTTTTGTACAGTTATGACCTACTGGCTGTTTGCTTATAAGAATAGCTTGCTGGTAGCGCACCAGAGAAATGATATCGCAAGCAAGGTAATGCTTGTGACAAATACATTTATGTATGGAACACAGTTCCTTATAGTAATATTCTTAAAGGATTACTACTGGTATCTTATCGCGGCCATAGTGACTCAGGCATTTACCAATGTAATAACTGCCTACTATGCCAATAAGCTCTATCCGGATTACCAGCCGGTGGGCTCTTTAGGAAAGATGGAGACTATGACCATAAATGGCAGAATAAAGGATTTATTTACAGCTAAGCTGGGAAATGTAATCGTATCCTCCTGTGACTCCATAGTAATATCCGCATTCTTAGGACTGGTGGTGCTGGGAGTTTATCAGAACTACTACTATATACTGACTGCGGTTATGGGAATAGTTAAGGTTGTATTTGACTCCTGTACAGCTGGAATTGGAAATAGTATATTAGTGGATTCTATGGAGAAGAACTATAAGGATTTAAAGAAGCTTACCTTTATAACCACATGGCTTACAGGCTTTTGTAGTGCCTGCCTCTTGGTTTTATTCCAGCCGTTTATGAAGCTTTGGGCAGGAGAGGAATCGATGCTTGCCTTTTCGGCGGTGATATGCTTTGTAATATATTTCTTTGTAGATCAGATGAATCAGCTGTTGCTTACTTATAAGGATGCAGCAGGAATCTGGCATGAGGACAGATTTAGACCGCTTATAACTGCCCTTACCAATCTGGTGCTGAATCTTATCTTTGTTCAGTTCTGGGGAATATACGGTGTAATATGGGCCACAGTTGTATCAAAGGTTTGTGTGGGTATGCCTTGGCTGTTTTACAATCTGTCTACAGTTTTGTTTAAGAGAAGTATGAAAGGCTATATCCTTCGTATGATAGGCTATGGCGTGGTTATAGCTGTGGTGTGCGCTGTAACTTATTTTGCCTGCACTATAGTAACCTTAGGTGGAATACCGGGACTTATTTTAAAAGCGCTACTTTGTACATTGGTGTCTAACCTGTTATTCTTATTGATGTTCTTTAAGTCTGCGGAATTTAGAGATACCATACAGATAGTGAAAAGAGTGATTAAGAGATAGAAGGTCAACTATTTGAAAAATATGTCGAAATAACTTTAAAGAACGTTGAATCTTCTTGTGAAATTCAGTATAATTAAGTATATACAACTATTTTTTGATGATATTTACCTATGGCTTTGGTTGCCTGAAAAACCGAACCATATTTGGAGGAAATATGAAGAGAACACGAGGGATTAAATTATTTGTTATAAGTACTGTGCTTATGGCTGTACTTACAGCCTGTGGCAGTGACAAGGATGATGAGCTTATACTTATTCCGGTGACTACTACAGAAGCCACTACTACAGAGGCCACTACAACTGAGGATCTTGGTCCTTCCACAGAGGAGGCCGGCGAAAAGGATAGTGCCATTACCGTTCAGCAGTTAAGGGATGCAAACAGAGGTGATATGCTTCTGGCGGGAGGCCTTAGCTATGGATTGAATACTATATACTATTCAGGCGATAAAGAGGTTTTTTCAGAGTATCATTTCCTGGGCTTTGACGACCAGGGTATGTATGCTCAGGTATATGAGGACTCGGATGGCTATATAAAGCTTTTGGATATGTCAAGTAATTACTGGTATATCGTAGACGACAAGCAGCTTTCTATACTTATATATCCGGAGCAGCTTGTTGGAGCAGCTATCATAGATTCTAATCATAACGATATGGTATTTAGCTTCCTTGATATCGATTCAGGAACTGAGCTGGTACAGGATGTATACAGACGAGATGGTGAGCTGATTGTAGAAACACTTTATGGTAATGCCGCCGGAGAAAACTATTATGTAGAGTATACATTGGATGACAACTGGATGGTGCAGGAGTATAATTGCTTTGACAAGGATGGCAATAAATTTTCATACTCTAAGGTGACACCGGGAGCATCATATGCTATTCCTGATATGGTGACAGAGGCTAAGGCTATGGCGGATGGCTACAGGACCGTAAATGTAACCTTTACAGATGGTGCTCAGTTAGACAGTACATATTATACACCGCTGAACGTACCTATAGATTTAAGTACCATAGAGTATGTTGCATACAGTGATGCAGGCTGTACTACCCCATGGAAAGAGGTAGAGCCGGATGAAGCAGGAGTTTACAAGGATGTAACTATATATATGAAGCTTGCCGAGGACGTAACCAGAGAGTAACGAAATGGTGTCTGAGGCGTGATTCCAAGGAAGGAGGATGATTATGAGTATATTCAATGTAACAAACGACAACAACTATATGAACAGCATTTTCTCAAGTCTGCCAACTACAGGTGGTGCATCAACTAATAATTTCTTAGGTGATTACTATGCTGTGCAGAATGGCTCTTACTACAAGCTGGCTAAGCAGTTTTATGCTAAGGCAGCGGCTGAGGAGAAGTCAGGTAAAGAGGCTGATGAGAAGAGCCTAGAGATGGTTAAGACAGGAACTGAGGATGCATTGCAGTCTCTCAGTAAGCTTATGGACAGTAACCTGTTTAAGAAGGTAGAAACCACAGATGAGTCAGGCAATAAGACTATGGATTATGACAAGGAGGAGATTCTTGATAAGCTTAAGAGCTTTGTAGAGGATTATAATTCTATGGTAGAGGATGCCGGCGAGATGGATGGTGACAATGCTCTTAAGGCAGGAGTCAGATTGGTAGACCAGATGAAGGTTTATAAATCAGCATTATCACAGATTGGTGTAAGCGTTGAGAGTGATAACAGTCTTAAGATAGATGAGGAGGCATTTAAACAGGCTGATATGACAGATGTTAAGAGCCTTTTTACAGGAAATGTTTCTATGGCGAAGAACATTCAGTCAAAGATGATGCAGATGTATACCTCTATCAACACAGATCTTAATTCTGTAGATGGACTGTACTCATCATCAGCTGTTAAGAGTGTATCTATAGGAAGCATGTTTGACAGCTTATTATAGTTGATAGTTTAACGGGATCTTTCTATAAGGTCCCGTTTGTTTTGTGGGAAGGATGTTATGGCACAGATAAGATTAGATAAATATTTGGCAGATTCGGGACAGGGTACCAGAACTGAGGTTAAGCAAAAATTAAAGCAAGGCAGGGTCAGAGTCAATGATGTGGTAGTAAAGAAGCCGGAAATGAAGATAGACCCGTCAGAGGATTCTGTTAGTATTGATGGAAGAAGTCTTGTATTAGAAGAATTTCAATATTATATGCTTAACAAGCCTGCCGGTGTGGTGTCTGCAACCAAAGATGATAGAGATAAGACGGTGATAGAGCTAATAGCCGGTGACAAGAGAAGAGATTTATTCCCAGTGGGCAGATTAGACAAGGATACAGAAGGGCTCCTTCTTATCACCAATGACGGAGTATTATCAAATAATTTGCTGGCGCCGGGAAAGCATGTTGAAAAATGTTATCTGGCAAAGGTGCAGGGGAGAGTCACAGAAACTGAGGTTGAGAGGTTTAAAGAAGGTCTTGATATAGGCGATGAGAAGCCCACAGCTCCGGCTACACTTATTATAGAAGAAAGTGGTGATGAAAGCTGGGTTAGAATCATCATAACAGAAGGCAGATATCATCAGATTAAGAGAATGTTTGAGGCGGTGGATATGAAGGTGTTGTATCTGAAGCGTCTTAGTATGGGAGCTCTAGAGTTGGATGAAAGCTTAGAGCTGGGAGAGTATAGAAGACTTACAGATGAAGAATTAAGAAGTCTAAAGGGCGAATAGAGATAAAATAAAAAGAGACAGTATATATTGAAGCTTTAATTTGTGTTCAATGTATGCTGTCTCTTTATGCGTAATTGTTGTACATAAGTCCACTGTATAGGGACTGGGTGTAGGTTGTGTTGAGCTTGTTGGTCGCATTAGGGTAGGTAACTATAGTCTTGTTGATGTAGGCTATAGGGTCTAACACAAGTCGGTTGGTTGCGTTTTCGATATCTGAAGCCACGGTGCTTCCCTCACCAAAGAAGTCTGTGAATTCTCCGTTTGCCATACTTACCATAAGCTTATCTGTATCTAATGATAGCTTTCCGTCCTCTGACATATTGATGCCTATATGTTCCATATTAGCTCTGTGCTTTGAAAGGACACCTGACATGTCGGCGCTTAGGCTACGGGTTCCTATCTGGGACACTGACTGTGACGATATATCTACCAATCCGTTATAGGCTTGAGTAAAGCCCTTTATCTGCTCCATGGCGTGATTTGCATCCACGGCTAAGCCAACCCTTACCGGACCGTCTGTAGGCTTGTGGAAATCAAGCTCAATAGCCTGGTTGATGGATATGTGGTTAGAGCTTGATACGTGGCTGTCTCCGTTTATGGAGAAGCTTGAGTTGGTTGGGTACGACTTCACGTTGTTTAATTCCAAGATGTTAACCAGGTTCTGACCGGCTCCCTCAGGTATAAATGAGAAGTGTAATCCATCATCTGTGGCAGGTTTGCCTGTTTCGGCTGAGGTAAAGCATATATAGCTGCTACCGTTGTCCTGCACCAGTGATGCGTTAACGCCGATGTTTCTGTTGTTAATGTAGTTTACAAGCCTGCTCTGTACATCTAGGTTAGAGTCTCCCTTATCAACAGTGATTCCAAAGTGTGAGCTGGTATGTAGGGTCTCTAATGTAAAGCGATGCTCCTTAGGAACTATGGAGAATTCGTTTGATCTTACGGCCTTGCTTACGTTTACCTGCTCTGTGGCTAGAGAGTGAATTTCTATGTCAAGACTTTCAGGTATGTTTGCTGCTCCCTGTTTTTTAATGGAGCCTGATACCGCTGAGCTGTCAGAAGATGAAAATGTCTTCTTGGAATACATATCATCCTCAGGATTGCCGAAGCTTTGTATGCTGTATCTAAGAGATAGAGCAGCCTCCTTGATGTTGATAATCTGCTCCTGCTTGTTATCTGACAGAGATAGCATGTAAAGCGGTGATGACTTATTGTATTGAGCCATCTTAGTGTAAATAGCCTTTAGCTCAGAGGACTTGTGGGTTGTAGTACGCTTTTTTGGTACAGTATTAGTTCCCAAATGATTATATACATTGCTGTTTATTCTCATATTAAATCCTCCTTTCTAAAGCTTAAAAATATCGAGATTACTCCGATGATACACTTATACTTGATATCATTATATAATAATAGTGCAATACAGTCTAGAAAAATACGTTATGTAAAATAACCAAAGTTTTTTCGTATATTTAATGCAAAAAAACCAATAAAGTGTTAAAATAGTCCGGAAGGAAGGCTACATAGTGGTAAAATGCCCTGTATCCTCAGAAAAACTTGAAGATTAGAAGGAATTTTGCTTGACTTTAATAAGCGCTTTTGGTATTCTATACCTTGCGATGGAAGAAGGTCTTTTTTTTATGCCTTAAAATCAGTAAAATAATATGGAGGTGGATAGTTGTGCGTGTTAAGATAACATTGGCATGTCAGGATTGTAAACAGCGTAATTACAATATGACAAAGGATAAGAAAACACATCCGGACAGAATGGAAACAAAGAAGTATTGTAAGTTCTGTAAGGCTCATACAAATCACAAGGAAACAAAGTAGTAGTCGGCATTGTTTAGGCTCCCTATAAAGGAGCGAGAAGGAGTAAGAATATGTCAAAGAACAAAGGGACATCATCACCTTCTTTGAAGAGAAGCTGGTTTCAGGAGCTTAAGGCAGAGTTTGCTAAGATTACTTGGCCAACTAAGCATGCCTTAGCTAAGAAGTCTACAGTTGCATTGGTAGTTTCTATATTACTTGGACTACTTATTGCAGGTGTGGATATTCTTTTGAAGTATGGCTTGAGCTTTATAATAGGTTAAGGTAGGTGAGAGTATGTCAGAGATTCTAGAGAATGATGCTACTAATAGCGCAGCTGTTGGAGACAAGATTGCTCCAGAGGGCGAGGCTAGATGGTATGTAGCTCATACCTACTCAGGTTATGAGAACAAGGTTAAGACTGATATCGAGAACACCATTAGAAACAGAAAGCTTGAAGACCAGATACTCGAGGTTGCAGTTCCTGTACAGGAGGTTGTGGAAACTAAGAGTAACGGTACCAAGAAGACTGTTCAGCGAAAGCTGTTTCCGGGATATGTATTGATTCATATGTATATGAATGATGTTACATGGTACGTGGTGCGTAATACACGTGGTGTAACAGGCTTCGTAGGTCCAGAGTCAAAGCCGGTTCCTCTTACAGAGGCGGAGATGAGAACTATGGGTATTGCGGAGAAGAAGGAGCCGGTTGTTTCTATTGATGCACAGGTAGGAGAGATGATAAAGGTTGTTACTGGTGCATGGGAAGGTAGCTTTGGAGAGATTAAGGCTATCAACGACAGCAAGCAGACAGTTACTATTGAGGTAGATATCTTTGGACGTGCTACTTCTGTAGAGATTGGTTTCGCAGATATTCAGAAGATGTAAGTTTAAGTGGAAGGGTATCCCCCGTTATACCACAATATTTTTAGGAGGTACGCTATAATGGCGAAAAAAGTAGAAGGATATATCAAATTACAGATTCCAGCAGGAAAGGCAACTCCTGCACCACCAGTTGGTCCAGCACTTGGACAGCACGGTGTTAACATTGTACAGTTCACAAAGGAGTTCAATGCAAGAACTGCTGATCAGGGAGATATGATTATCCCTGTAGTAATCACAGTTTATGCTGATAAGAGCTTTAGCTTTATTACTAAGACTCCACCTGCAGCAGTATTACTTAAGAAGGCGTGCGGTCTTAAGAGTGGTTCTGCAGTACCTAACAAGACAAAGGTGGCTAAGATTTCTAAGGCTAAGGTACAGGAGATCGCTGAGCTTAAGATGAAGGATTTAAATGCAGCTTCACTTGAGGCAGCTATGAGTATGATCGCTGGTACAGCTCGTTCAATGGGAATCACTGTTGAAGACTAGGCTGTAAAGATGGTTAGAATATTTAACGAATAGTGGGAGGGTCGCTCCCGATAATACCACAGGAGGTTTATTTATAATGAAAAAAGGTAAAAGATATTCAGAGGCTGCAAAGCTTATTGAAAAGACAAATTTATATGACTTAGAAGAGGCTGTTACTTTAGTTAAGAAGTCAGCTAGCGCAAAGTTCGATGAGACTATCGAGGCTCATTTAAGACTTGGTGTTGATGGTCGTCACGCAGATCAGCAGGTTCGTGGTGCAGTAGTACTTCCTCACGGAACTGGTAAGGCTGTTAAGGTTTTAGTATTCGCTAAGGGTGATAAGATCGATGAGGCTTTAGCTGCTGGTGCAGATTACGCTGGTGGAGACGAGTTAGTACCAAAGATCCAGAACGAGGGTTGGTTAGACTTTGACGTAGTTGTTGCAACTCCAGATATGATGGGTGTTGTTGGTCGTTTAGGACGTGTACTTGGACCAAAGGGCTTAATGCCAAACCCTAAGGCTGGTACTGTAACAATGGACGTTACTAAGGCTGTTAATGATATTAAGGCTGGTAAGATCGAGTACAGACTTGATAAGTCAAACATTATCCATGTGCCAATTGGAAAGGCTTCTTTCTCAGAGGAGCAGTTAACAGACAACTTCCAGACATTAATAGAGGCAGTTATCAAGGCTAAGCCTTCAGCAGCAAAGGGTCAGTACCTTAAGAGCGTAGTAATCGCATCAACTATGGGTCCTGGTGTAAAGCTTAACACTGCTAAGTACTAGAATTAGATAAATGCTTATATGACGCCTGTCGAGATTTCGACAGGCTTTTTTTATGTTAATAATGAGCTAAGTGGATTTGTACTTGTGTGACATATAGATAGTTTCCAATAATACTAAATTGATGTTGACAAAAAGAAATTTGTTAAGTAAAATTAAGTAAAATTTAAGTGATCGTGGTTAAATAATTTGAATGGAGATTGTTTATGAAGAAAAAAATATGTGGCTTCACATTTACTATGTATCCAAGCTGTTTGGGTACATTTTATGATGAGTACACAAAAGAGTCTATAAGGCGTATGAAGGAGGATACAGGCTGTAATGCCGTGACTATAGCGTTTATGGCTTTGCAGGAAACTGCTTTTTCAGAGGAGATAGATTATACAGGTAAGCATATGCCTACTGATGATGAGGTTGTGGCGATGATTAAGTATGCCAAGGAGCTTGGCATGCAGGTTTATCTTAAGCCTATGGTTAACTGTAAGGATGGTACATGGAGAGCCAGAATCGATTTCTTTGATGTAGAGGAGCCTTGTGAGACAAAGTGGAGCGTGTGGTTTAAGAACTATGATGAATATATACTTCACTACGCAAAAATCGCTGAGGATACAGGCTGTGAGCTTTTGCTTATAGGCTGCGAGCTTGTGCAGGCCGAGAGAAAAGAGGAATACTGGAGAGAGCTTATAGGAGAGGTTAGAAAGGTTTATTCGGGTCTTGTAACCTATAATACTGACAAATATCAGGAGGATCACGTGAAGTGGTGGGATGCTCTTGATGTAATATCCTCCAGTGGATATTATCCTATAGATGCTTGGGATGACAATCTTGAACGTATAGAGAAAATTGTGAAAAAATATAATAAGCCATTTTATTTTGCTGAGTGTGGAGCTCCTTGCAGAACAGGCTGTAGTTATATTCCTAATGATTGGACCTATGAGGGTCCGCTTAATCAGGCAGAGCAGGAAGAATACTACAGGGTTATGTTTGAAAAATGCGACAGCTATGCTTTCGTGGAAGGCTTTATGTGCTGGGCATGGAACAGTAATTTGTCTAATGAGCCGGAAATGGATGATGGATATGACGTGTATGGAAAACCGGCATGTCAGGTAATAAAAAAATATTATGAAGCGTCGGGGGATCTGTCATAATGGGGAAATATAATTTTATGAGCCGGGAGCTCTTTGATTTTGAGGGAAGAATCTTAAAGGATGAGAATGTTGCATATCTTGGATTTACTAATTCTAAGGTGAGCTTCTTTTGTAAAGGAAAAAGTGTAAGATGCTTTATCAAAAGTAATATTACAGAACCGGTAAATATGGCTGGTTTGTCAGTATATATTGATGATAAGATAATAGATAGAGAAACTCTTGTGATTGACAGAGAAGAGGGTTGGTATGAGCTGTGTCAGCTTCCGGATGATGAAGTGCACATGGTTACCATATTTAAGCTTACAGAGGCAGCTATGAGCTATGTAGCTTTGGTGGAGCTTGAAATCTGTGATGGAGAACTGGTTAAGGGAGAGTTCCCGGAGAAGCCGGAGCTTAAGCTGGAGTTTGTGGGTGATTCTATCACCTGCGGCTACGGAGTTTTGGGGGAGCCTGAAAGTGAGTATACCCTGAGAGAGGAGAATGGACTTCTCACATATGCGCAGGTTGCTGCGGATATCTTGGATGCCAGAGCCAGATTCTTTTCGGTTTCAGGCTATGGAGCCTTTGTGGATTATGAAGGTAATATTGAGGGAAATGTTCCTAGATTATACCCTTACGTGAATTGGTTTGCAGATAAGGAGATGTTATATGATTATAAGGAATATGTGCCTGATGTAATAGTGATTAATCTGGGCACCAATGATTCCGGACATATACATAAGGATTGGGTTCAGGAGGGCTTTATCAAATCCTATTCAAGCTTTGTTGCCAGATTAAAGGAAATATACCCAAATGCAAAAATTCTTTGTATATGTGGTACCTTGTGTGATATTATGTTTGAGTGGATTGAGAAGGCTATATGTGTTTGTGAAGAGAGAGGCGTTAAGGATATCTATATGAGAAGATTGCCTTATCACAATGTTGCAGAAGATGGAATGGCGTCTCAACATCCTTCCATAACAACTCACAAAAAAGATGGAGCAAGAGTGGCAGAATTTATCAGAGAAATTATGAATTAACAGAGGTGAAAGCATGAAAAAGGTTACTATGAGTGATATCGCAAATGAATTGGGCGTAAGTACCGTGTCCGTGTCAAAGGCTTTGTCCGGAAGAGAAGGAGTCAGTGATGAGGTAAGAGCGCAAATCAAGCAGAAGGCAGAAGAGATGGGATATCGCTATAATTCTATAGCAAAGAGTATGAAGGAAGGGCTTAGCAACAATATAGGTGTATTGGTGTCAGAAAGATTCTTTTCTGATAATGCCTTTTACTCTGATTTGTACCAAAAGGTTGTTAGAGAGTTTAGTAAGCTTAATTATTCATGTATACTTGAGATTTTGTCACGTGAGGATGAGAAAAGCTGCGTCATGCCTAATATGATTGTTAATAATAAGGTTGATGGACTGGTAATACTTGGGCAGATGAAAAGCAAATATATTAATAAACTGCTGGAGATAGGAATACCTTATATATTTATGGATTTCTATGATGAGCATAATGCGGTAGACTCAGTGGTAAGTGACAGTGTTTATGGTTCGTATTTGCTGACTGATTATCTGATTAAGAAGGGGCACAGAAAGATCGGCTTCGTAGGAGATATATATGCAACCAGCTCTATTCTTGACAGATATGTAGGCTATTACAAGGCCTTGGTTCAGAATCATCTAGAGATTAATCCTGAATGGGTAATATGCGATAGAGACGACTATGGCGATTACGTTTATATGTGTGATTTGGAGAATATGCCTGAGGCCTTTGTGTGCAACTGTGATGAGGCGGCATACACCTTTGTGGGACAGCTTAAGGAAAAGGGATATAAGGTGCCTGAAGATGTATCTGTGGTAGGTTTTGATGATTTTATCTATGCCAGACTATGTGATCCTATGTTGACTACTTTTAAGATTGATTTGGATATGATGAGCGAAGAGGCTGCTAATGCCATGATAAAGAAAATACAGAATCATGATTATAGAATCGGAAGAAAGGTCATAAGCGGCGAGATTATAATTAGAGATTCTGTAATAGATAAAAATTTAGGGGAGTGATAGCTGTGGAAACAGAATTAGAGAACACTCAGACAAAAGATATAGCGAGCGCTACATCTGAAGAACAGACAGAATTTGACTGGGGCGATGAGGAAGAGGATAAGAAAAGACCCTTTCAAAATATAAGCGCAACAGGAGTTCTAAACCGAATAGGTGATATATTACTATTGCATTTCGCGGTGCTGATATGTTCGTTGCCTATAGTTACTATAGGAGCCAGTATGTCGGCGGGGACCTATGTAGGTATGAAACTGGCTTCCGGAACAGAAGGTGGAGTTTTAGGGAGTTTTATTAAAGGCTTTAAAGAAAACTTTAAGAGGGGCACTATATATTTTCTGACTGCAGTGGCAGGGTTCTTTGTGATATATAATTCTTATAGATATTGGATGTCTGTAGAGGGCGGTATTGGAAAAGGCATGGCGTATGTAAGCGTAGGGCTGGCTGTTGCCTGGGTTATGTTTGTACTATATGTGTTTGCAGTACAGGCTAAATTCGAAAATACCCTGATTGCTACGGCGAAAAATGCAATACTTATGGCTGTTAGACATTTTCATATTACTGCGTTGATGGTTTTTGTAATAGCAGTAGCTGTATGGCTGTTCATGGAGTTTATGGCCGTGCAGGCATTGATGGCAGTTTCCGGCTTCGGAATTATGCTTTTTGTTATGGGAAAGCTGTATAACATAGTGTTTAAGTGCTATATTAATTAAATATTAAGTAAATTAGGTTAAAGAGGTGGTTTGTTACTTAAAAAAACCACCTCTTTAGCTATACTAAAAAGTAAAAATATCTGAAAAATACGGAATAAAAAGAAACCCGTTTCAGAATAAAAGTGTTGTGCATTTTGCCTATAATTATGGGAAATGGACAAAAAACTTTAAAAAATATCGTTTAATGTGACGAAACGCACAAAAACTATGCTTTTTTTATTGACATTTCAATTAGGTAATAATATAATCAAAACATAACTTAACGATAACTTAAAAAATAAGGAGGATTCAAGATGAGAAAAAGAGTTATTAGTTTAGCCCTTGCAGGATTAATGACAATGTTCTGCCTTGGGGGATGTGGTGAAGCAAAGGATGATACCACAAAGAGTTCAGGTGGAGATGGTGCACAGGTAACTACAGAGGCACCTGCGCCAGAGGAGGTTTCAGGAGAGATTACTGTTCTTACTCATAGAACAGATATCGTTGACACTAAGCTTGCTGATTATGCAGCAGAGTTCAACAAGACCTATCCTAACGTAAAGGTATCTTTCGAGGCTATGGAGGATTATGAAGGCGATGTTTCAACAAGACTTCAGACAGGAGATTATGGTGATGTATTTATGATTCCTAACACTATTCCTGTAGCTGAGTATGCTGATTTCCTTGAGCCACTTGGTACAATCGACGAGTTAAAGGGTAAGTATAAGGAAGAGTTCTTATACACAAAGCAGAGTGAGGGAACAGTTTACGGAATTCCTTCAGGTGTAAATATCAATGCTGGTATCGTATACAACAAGACAGTATTTGAGGAGGCTGGAATCACTGAGTTACCAAAGACTCCAGAGGAGTTCCAGGCAGCACTTCAGAAGATTAAGGACAACACAGATGCTATTCCTCTTTACACAAACACTCATGACGCTTGGTGTATGGCTCAGTGGCAGGGATGTGTATCTGCTGCATCAGCTGACCCTACATATATAAATGATATTATGTGTAACGAGAAGGACGCTTTCGTAGCTGGTAAGCCAGGTTACGAGGTATACAAGGTTCTTTATGATTCAGTAGCTAACGGTTTAACTGAGGAAGACCCATTCACAACTGAGTGGGAGGGTTCAAAGGTTCTTTGTGCTAAGGGTGATATCGCATGTATGGTACTTGGTTCATGGGCTTTATCACAGATTCAGGAAATCGCTACAGGCGAGGGAATTGATCCTAACACAATTTCTTATATGCCTTTCCCTATCAGCAATGAGGCTGGAGAGGTTGTAGTAGGTGCTTCACCTGACTACTGTTACGGAATTAATGTAAATAGTGAGAACAAGGCAGCTGCAAGAGCATTCCTTGACTTCATGGTAGAGCAGTCAGGCTATGCAGTAGATGCTGGTGAGATTTCAATCGTTATCGGTGATGCTTTCCCAACTTCACTTGCTGACTTCGAGAACTGTGCATTCCAGGTAGATGAGCCTGCACAGCCAGAGAACGAAGGAAAGTGGGATGCAGTTCACAATGAGTCAGAGCTTGGTCTTTGGAGTGGTTCAGAGTATCAGGTTATGATCGTAGAGGCTGCTTTCGGTAACCGCGATATGACTTACGATGATGTAATGGCTGAGTGGAACACAAGATGGAACGATGCTGTTGATGCAGTAAACGCTGATTGGGACAAATAATTTAAAGAGGTTATTATAAATACTCAAGGGAGATTCTACAGTACTACAACTCGAGAGAGTATAGAATCTCCCTTTTGTATTAAAAAAATAGGGAGTGCGAGAAATGGAAAAAACTAGCAATTCATTCCTTGATTTTTTTAAGAAAAGGAAAGTGCAAAAAAGCATAATTATTGTACTGTTCTTGACAGTGCCACTTGTTTTACTTGTGCTATTTACCTATGTACCTTTGGGAGATATGGTGAAGTACAGCTTTGAAAAGTGGAATGGAACCAGTAAGAATCATGAATTCGTAGGATGGGATAATTATAAGACTATATTTGAAAGACCTGAATACCTTAGAGTTCTTAAGAACAGTATTTATTATTTTGTAGGTTCTATAGTGCAGATTATAGCGGCATTATATTTTGCTACAATTCTGAATTATAAAATTAAGGGTGCAAACATATTTAAGGGAATTATATTCTTCCCTACATTATTAAATGGTGTTGCAGTAGGACTTATGTTCAACTACTTCTACAGAGGTGGCGGTACATTGGATACTCTTCT
This sequence comes from Lachnospiraceae bacterium, assembly GCA_017463225.1. Lineage (GTDB taxonomy): Bacteria > Bacillota > Clostridia > Lachnospirales > Lachnospiraceae > Coprococcus_C. Next base: position 64,819 of record JAFTPO010000066.1, read on the forward strand.
TACTGCACTGGGCTGTGACCCTGAAACTCTCCCGCTTTGGCTTGGAGATGCTGCTATTGTAAATTACTCTTTGGTGCTTGTATCTTTATGGAGATATATGGGACAGAATATGGTTATGTTCAACGGAGCGATTCAGTCAGTAAGCAGCGAGCTTATCGAGGCAGCCAGCCTTGATGGAGCAAGCAAATGGCAGCAGTTTAGATACATCATATTACCAAATATTAAGACTATCGTATCTCTTAATATTATCTTAGCAGTTAAGGGTGCTATAAGTGTATTTGAGATTCCTTACATAATGACAGACGGACAAAATGGTTCATCTACATTCGTTATGAAGACCCTGGACACTGCTTTTGTTAGTAGAAAGTACGGATTAGCATCAGCTCTTGGAGTTGTGCTACTCATATTTATAATGGTTGTTACATTTGTTCAGAAGTATTTTATCGAAGGAAGGGAGGTAGATGACTATGGCAGGACAAAGCGCGGTGCTAAAGCAAGGTAAGAGTACCAGAAAAACACATAAGCCTTTTAAAACTCATTTTTGGCAGTTTGTCAGGTACTTGTCACTTATTTTCATATCATTTTGCACGTTGCTGCCACTAGTTACAGCATTCTTTGGAGCGTTTAAGACAAAGACAGAATTTGCTACCTCTAATCCATTGGCATTACCAAAGAGCTTCTTGAACTTTGATAACTTTATTGAAGCCTTTGAGAAGGGTAAGATGTTGCTTGGCTTTGGAAATACGATTATCATATTGTTTTTCTCACTTATAGCAACTATTTTAACAGGAACTATGACAGCTTATATACTTAACAGATTTAGATTCCCGGGAAGAAATCTTATCAATACACTTTTCCTTGTGGCATCTCTTATTCCAAGTATAACAATGCAGATGTCAGTGTTCCAGATTATTAACAAATTAGGATTATTCAACACAAGACTCTCAACAATTATACTTTATGCAGGAACAGATATAATCTCCATTTACATATTTATTCAGTTCCTTGAGAATATATCTACTTCCTTAGATGAGTCGGCGATTATGGACGGAGCTTCATATTTTACAATCTACAGAAAGATTATACTTCCACTTCTTAAACCGGCCATCGTTACAGTAATTATTATTAAGGGAGTTGGTTACTATAACGACTTCTATACACCATATCTTTACATGCCTAAGACAGAGCTTAAAACTATTTCAACAGCGCTGTTTGCATTTAAGGGACCATATGGAAGTCAGTGGGAAATCATATGTGCAGGTACAATTATTACAATGATTCCTACATTAATCATATTCCTGCTGCTTCAAAGACAGATTTATGAAGGCATGACAGCAGGTTCAGTAAAAGAGTAATAAGGAGGTCCTATGTCAGACGTAAGATTTATAAACGGACAAAATTTACCAAATATACCTTGGCAGGAAAAGCCGGAAGGGATTGTGGGTGCTCCAATTTGGAGACATTCAGAGAATCCTATTATTAAAAGAAATCCTGTTAAAGGTGTATCCAGAATATTTAATAGTGCAGTTATGCCATATGAAGGAAAGTTCGTAGGTGTATTTAGAGGCGAGCAGAACAATGGTATACCACACATCTATTTAGGTTTCAGCGATGATGCAATCAACTGGAATATTAATGAAGAGAAGATTCCATTTGTAGATGAGAATGGTAATCCATTTATGCCAAAGTACGCTTATGATCCAAGACTTGTAAAGGTTGAGGATACCTACTACGTTATGTGGTGTACAGACTTTTATGGCGCATCTATCGGTATGGCGAAGACAAAGGATTTCAAGACCTTTGTTCGTATAGAGAATCCATTTATACCTTTCAATAGAAATGCGGTGCTTTTTCCAAGAAAGGTTAACGGAAACTTTATGATGCTCTCCCGTCCAAGTGACAGTGGTCACACTCCATTTGGAGATATCTTCTTAAGTGAGAGTCCTGATATGGTATATTGGGGCAAACACAGACACGTTATGGGAAGAAATGATAAGTGGTGGGAAAATATTAAGATTGGCGGCGGTGCTGCTCCTATCGAGACCTCAGAGGGTTGGCTTTTGTTCTATCACGGTGTGACAGGAACCTGCAACGGCTTTGTGTACAGTATCGGTGGTGCAATCTTAGATATTGACAACCCATCTATAGTTAAGTACAGATGTTCAAATTACCTTATTACTCCAGAGGAGTGGTATGAGGAGAGAGGGTTTACACCTAATGTATGCTTCCCATGTGCAACTCTTTGTGACGATGCTACAGGAAGAATTGCAATATACTACGGAGCTGCAGATAGCTATGTAGGTGTTGCATATACAAAGCTTGACGAGATAGTTGAGTATATTAAGAATAACAGCTCTTTATCAGAGAGTGATACAGAGATAGGAATTAGATAATATTGGGGATTAATTCCTTGTAAGAAAGGTAAAGTAATGATGATAAGGGAGATTCGTAGACAGCTTGAAGAAGGGATAATACCATTTTGGAAGAATCTGAAGGATGATGAAAATGGTGGCTTCTATGGCGAGGTAGATTATAATTTAAATATTGATAAAGGCGCGTATAAGGGTGTGATATTGAACAGTAGAATTCTATGGTTTTTCTCGAATTCATTTTTGACCCTCCGAAATGAAGACGATTTGCGTTACGCTGACCACGCTTTTGATTTCCTTGTTAATGTGTGTGTGGATAAGGAATATGGTGGCGTGTATTGGTCCGTAACAAACGATGGAGCTCCACTGGATACAACAAAGCACACCTACTGCCAAGCCTTTGCTGTCTATGCCCTGTCGTCTTATTATGACGCAACAGGAAATGAGCAGGCGCTTAAGCTTGCATATGATATATATGATATCATGGAACAAAAATGTAGGGATGAGATAGGATATTTGGAGGCGTTTAAAAGAGATTTTACGCCGGAAAGTAATGAAAAGTTATCGCTAAATGGAGTTATAGCACATAGAACTATGAATACCCTGCTTCATGTGTTTGAGGCTTATACAGAGCTATATAGAGTGGACAGAAATAATGAAGTAAGAGAAAGTATAGAATACATATTAGATATAATGTGTAACAAGGTATATAATGATGAAAAGAAACGTTTGGAAGTATTTTTCGATTATAACATGAACAGTATAATTGATTTACATTCATACGGTCACGATATAGAGACAGCCTGGCTTGTGGACAGAGGTTTGATGGTACTGGGAGATCAGGAGTTGTCTGTTAGGGTTGGCAGAATCACTGCTGCCCTAGAGGAAAAGATTTATGATGTAGCTTATACTAATCAGGGTCTTTTGTACGAAAATGATAGAGGGGAAATTGACAAAACCAGAGTATGGTGGGTTCAAAATGAAGCTGTTATAGGATTTGTTAATGCTTATCAAAAGGATAAGAGCAATACTAAATATTTTAATGCAGCAAAGAGTATATGGGATTTTTCTAAGGAGAAAATGATAGATAAAAGAGCAAACAGTGAGTGGATATATGAGTTAGATGAGAATCTTATGCCTAATACCAGCCGTGAGATTGCGGGACCATGGAAGTGCCCTTATCACAATGGTAGAATGTGCTTTGAGATAATAAGGAGGAACGTAGATGCTTAATCAGCGTTATTATATAGAAAAGGAAAAGTATGAAAATATAGTTTCCAGGAAGAATCAAAAGACTTCCTTTTACAATGGTATATTTGACAGATATGAGAATCCTGTGCTTACCAGACAGCATATACCTGTAGAGTGGAAATATGATCTAAATATGGAAACAAATCCATATTTTATGGAGCGTCTTGGGGTTAATGCAGTTTTTAATTCCGGCGCAATATATAAGGATGGAAAATACTACTTAGTTGCCAGAGTTGAGGGCAACGACAGAAAGAGCTTTTTTGCGGTTGCAGAAAGTGACAGTGGTGTAGAGGGATTTAGATTTCATGATTATCCGATTCTGCTTCCTGATACCTGCAAGGAAGAGACCAATGTGTATGATATGAGACTGACTCAGCATGAGGATGGGTATATCTATGGTGTGTTCTGTTCAGAGAGTAAGGATACTACCACAAATGACTTGTCTGCTGCAGTGGCGGCAGCCGGAATAGTAAGAACCAAGGATATGGTTAATTGGGAGAGATTAGATAATCTCAAGACACTTAACTCCCCACAGCAGAGAAATGTGGTTCTCCATCCGGAATTTATAGATGGAAAGTACGCATTTTATACCAGACCTATGGATGATTTTATTGACACAGGTTCAGGTGGAGGTATAGGCTTTGGCCTCTGTGAGGATATATGTCACGCAGTTATAGATGAGGAAATTATAACCAGCAAGAGAAAATATCACACTATTACCGAGGCGAAAAATGGTGCCGGAGCAGTGCCTATAAAGACCGAAAGAGGCTTTATACATATAGCCCACGGTGTTAGAAATACTGCGGCAGGACTTAGATATGTAATATATGCATTTGCCACAGATTTAAATGACCCTACCAAGGTTATCGCTGAGCCATCAGGTTTTTTGATTGCACCTCTTGGCAAAGAGCGAGTGGGAGATGTATCTAATGTAGTGTTTACAAATGGAGCCATAGTAAACGAGAGCAATGAGGTGTTTATTTATTATGCTTCATCTGACACAAGACTTCATGTGGCTACAACTACAGTGGATAAGCTGATAGATTATGTGTTTAACACACCAGAGGATCCACTTCGCTCAGTGCTATGTGTGGAGCAAAGATGCGATATGATAAGAAAAAATTTGGAGATATTAGATAGAGAAAATAGGTAATTGTATGATTAGATGTTCAGAGCTTTTTACAGACAATATGATACTTCAAAGACATAAAACTGTGTGTGTATGGGGAGAAACTGATAGTACACAGGAGGTGTGCGTAGCTATAGATGGTTTTGAAGTAAAGGCTGAGATACTGAACGGAAAATGGATAGTGTATATTCCTGCCCATAAAGAGGGAGGACCATATACTTTAAGTGTAAGACAGGGAGAGCAGAGCATAACCTTTAACAGGGTTATGTATGGAGAAGTGTTTGTGGCTTCGGGACAGTCTAATATGGAGATGAAGCTTATTGACAGTGAGAATGGAGAACTTGAAGCCGCAAAATGTGAATGTGAAGATATAAGATATTTTAATGTGCTAAAGATTGGTTATACTGATGGCGATGCATTAGAGCAGATGAGAGAATCACAGTGGACCTGTTGTACAGATGGCAATGCCGGGGAGATGTCGGCAGTTGCATATTATGCGGCAAAAAAGCTTTATGAGAAGCTGAGTGTGCCTATAGGAATTATCGACTGTTATCAGGGTGGTACATCTATATGCTCCTGGTTGCCTGAGGAGATTTTGGAAAACTATACCTTGGGAAGAGAGAGAATCAGAGAATACAAGGCATTGGTAGGGGATAAGACTGATGAGGAGTATGATCGTGAGGTTCAGGAGTATTGGAAGAACTGGCACAGTTGGGATGATTTGGTAAAGTCTGTAAAGCAAACCAATCCAAATGCAACCTATGAAGAGATAACTGCAGTTGCGGGAGAGTGTCCATGGCCACAGCCGGCCGGTAGGAAATCAGTTTTTAGACCTGCGGGCTGTTATGAAAGTATGATCAAAAGAGTTGCTCCATACACGGTTAATGCAGTTGTGTATTATCAGGGCGAGTCTGATGAGGATAAGGCAAGGACTTACCTTCTTGTTATGGAAGCATTGATAAAGGATTGGAGAAAGCAGTTTTTTGATGACCAGCTTTATTTTGTTGTAACTCAGCTTCCTATGTACAAGGAGAAGGATGCGGTTGACAACTGCTCTTGGGCAGTTATACGCGATTCTCAGCTTACGGTATATGAGAATATGACCAATATGGGATTCCTAAGCATAGTGGACTGCGGAGAATTGGGGAATATTCACCCTGTAGACAAAAAAACTCCGGGAGAAAGACTAGGAAAGCTTTTGTTGGAAGAATTATATGGAATGGAAGACCAGGGGCAGGCTATGCTGCCTGGCAAAATATATAAACAGGGTGACGATGTAATCATAGAATGCCAAAACACATATGGCAGCATACAGATAAAGCCGGTTGATGATGAAGAATTATCACTGGCCTTTGAGGTTTCAAAGGATGGGGAAGATTACGAAAAATGTAACTTCCATATTGAAGAAAATATGATTGTGTTGACAGGTGAGAACGTTAAGGCTGCGTGTAAGGTCAGATATGGATGGACAAATTACGGATTGGCTACCATATTTAATGAAGCAGGTATTCCACTGGTTACCTTCGGAGCCAGAGATATCAGATAATTAAAAATGAATGGGATTTTAGGAGAATAACCATATGACATACAAGGAAAAATATGAGCTTTGGCTTACCTCAGATTACTTTGATGAAGATACAAAAAATGAATTAAGAGCCATAGCAGAGGATGAGAAGGAAATAGAAGACAGATTCTACAAGGGTTTGGAGTTTGGAACAGGTGGCTTAAGAGGAATGATAGGTGCAGGCGAGAATCGAATGAACATCTATACGGTTAGAAAAGCTACACAGGGACTGGCCAACTATATAATAGAAGAAAAAGGACAGGGCAAGGGTGTAGCTATAGCATATGACTCTAGAATAATGTCCTGGGAGTTTGCTAAGGAAACTGCCCTTTGTCTTAATGCAAATGGAATCAAAACTTTTATATTTCCTTCATTGCGACCTACACCGGAGCTGTCTTATGCGGTGAGGTGTCTTGGCTGTATAGCCGGAGTTGTTATAACTGCAAGTCACAACCCATCGCAGTACAATGGATATAAGGTATATTGGGAGGATGGCGGACAGATAACACCACCTCATGACAAAAACATTATGAATCAGGTTGCCCTTGTTACCGGTTATGATGTTGTTAAAACTATGGATGAGGAGCAGGCTGTTAAGCAGGATTTGTACCATGTTTTAGGAGATGACATAGACAGGGGATACTTTGCAGAGGTAAAAAAACAGGTAATTAACCCTGCTGTAATTAAAGAAGCTAATGATTTGAAAATAGTATATACACCACTTCACGGTACAGGATTGGTTCCTGTGACAACTGTGCTTAAGGAGCTTGGCTTTGAGAACGTTTATGTGGTTGAGGAACAGGCTGAGCCTGATGGAAGATTTCCTACTGTAAAATACCCTAATCCTGAGGAGGAGTCTGCCTTTGAGCTTGCGTTAAAGCTGGCTAAGGAAAAGGAAGCAGACATAGTTATGGCAACAGATCCTGATGCTGATAGATTAGGACTGTTTGTGAAGACTAAAAAGGGTGAGTACATAAGCTTTAATGGAAATATGATAGGAACCATAATAGCTGACTATATCCTGAGAGAAAAATCGGAAAATGGAACACTTCCTGCAAATGCAGCAGTAGTGTCAACTATTGTAACCACAGATATGGTTAAGGCTGTATGTAAGAGGTATGGTGTTAAGTTTATAGAGACTCTTACCGGATTTAAATATGTGGGAGAGCAGATCAAGTTTTTTGAGAGAGATAATTCCTATGAGTTTGTGTTTGGTATGGAGGAAAGCTACGGTTGTCTGGCCGGAACCTATGCCAGAGATAAGGATGCCTGCAGTACCCTGACACTTTTGTGTGAGGTGGCAGCTTACTACAAGAGCAGAGGTATGTCTTTGTGGGATGGTATGCAGGAGCTTTATGAAAGCTATGGCGCTTATGCGGAGAAGCTTTCTTATATAGTGTTACAGGGTAAGGATGGATTGGCTAGAATCGGTGAGATTATGGCTAAGCTTAGAGAAGAACCATTAAATGCAATTGGTGAATTTAAGGTGCTTGCTGTAACAGATTACAAAACCGGAGAACGTTTAGATTGTAATACACTTGCTGTGTCTAAGGTTGACCTTCCGGCATCTGATGTGCTTTACTATGAATTACAGGGCGATGCATGGTGTGCGGTAAGACCTTCAGGAACAGAGCCTAAGATAAAGTTTTATATGGGAACAAAGGCTTATACCTATGAAGAGGCACAGGCTCTTACTAAGAAGCTTGATGCCGGTCTTATGGCTTTGGCAAATTAAAATAAGAGGAATGGTGCGATTATGTTATACGGTGCAGTTGAAACGGGTGGAACAAAGATAATATGTGGTGTTATGGATGAGACAGGGGAACTGCTGGATATTTTGAGATTCCCTACAGATACACCGGAATATTCTGTTGAGAAGATAGCAGGTTTTTTCAGCAACCATAATATATGCGCAGTTGGAATAGGAAGCTTTGGACCTGTAGATGTGAATGAAGCATCTGATACATATGGAAATATTTTGGATACGCCTAAGCTACAGTGGAGAAACTATCCCTTTCTTCAAAGACTTAAGAGCAAGATGAAGATACCTATGGTTATAGATACTGATGTGAATTGTGCCTGTATCGGTGAGACTGAGTACGGTGCCGGTAAAGGATTTGACAATGTCATATATATAACTGTAGGAACCGGAATTGGCGTTGGAGTAGTTGTTAATGGAAGAAGTCTTAAAGGTATGCTGCATCCTGAGGGAGGCCATATTTTGCTTAGAAGAAATCCTAATGACATATATGAAGGAAAATGTCCATATCACAAGGATTGTTTTGAAGGACTTGCATCGGGACCGGCTTTGGCAGGGCGAGTTGGCAGACCTGCATTTGAATTAGATGAGGATAATCCTGTGTGGGATATAGAGGCAGACTATATCGCCCAGGCGGTATCGAATTATATATTAACCTATTCTCCTGAGAAGATAATAATAGGAGGAGGAGTGCTGGAGCAGGAGCATCTTTTTCCTATAATACGAAATAAGGTTAAAGAATACTTAAATGGATATATAAGAACCCCTCAGCTTGAGCAGATAGAGGATTATATTGTTCCTGCAAGGCTTAAGGGGAATCAGGGCTTGTATGGGGCGTATTTCCTGGCTAAGACTCTGATTCAGAAAGGTTAAAATATGGAGATAATAAGATTGAAGCCTGTATTTAAACAGATGATATGGGGCGGAAATAAGTTAAGAGATGAGTTTTCCTATGATGTGGATGCAGAAAATATAGGAGAGTGCTGGGGAATTAGCGCACATCCCAATGGGGACTGTACTGTGTCAGGGGGAGTCTATGACGGAATGCAATTAAGCCAGCTGTATGCTGAGCATAGAGAGTTGTTTGGTAATATAGATTCTTATGTATTCCCTTTGTTGACTAAAATCATAGATGCTGATACTGATTTGAGTATACAGGTTCATCCAAATGATGAATATGCCGGAAAATATGAGAATGGATCCCTAGGGAAAACAGAGTGCTGGTATGTGTTAGATGCAGAGCCGGGAACTACTATAGTTATAGGTCATAATGCCAAGAATCATCAGGAAGTGGCAGATATGATACATGACAAAAGGTGGAAGGAATTTATCAGGGAAATACCTGTAAAGAAGGGGGATTTTTTTCAGATAAATCCGGGAACCTTGCACGCTATTAAAGGTGGTACTTTGATACTGGAGACCCAGCAAAATAGTGATATAACCTATAGAGTGTATGATTATGACAGGCTTACTGATGGCAAACCACGACCTTTACATGTTGAAAAGAGTATAGACGTGATAACAGCACCATACCATGAGATGTGTGAAGAAGAAAGAGCACAGATATCAAAAGGCTTGCAGCGATTAGTTAGCTGTAATTATTATACTGTGTGGAAAATGGATGTGGATGGATATAGTGAGTTTGCTCAGGATGGAAAATTCTTCTTGGCATCAGTGACTGATGGCAGTGGAAGCATAAATGGAGAGAAACTGAATAAAGGAGAGCATTTTATCATTCCCTATGGCTATGGTGCCATAAAGTTTGAAGGTGAGATGGAATTGATAATATCCTGCCCATAAAAAATCCTTATAATACATTACCCATACTGATTTAAAGTGAGTATGGGTAAAAATTTTTATAGAGAAAATATTCTGTCGGTTGGTTGTGAGGAATGATGGGGTAAAGGGTTGAATAAGTCCTTATTATTGCAGGAATAATCTTGATTTTCCTATGCAAACATAGTAAAATATTACTTGATTGAAAATCTACAGGAGGTATTTGTTTATGGATAAGGACCAGATAACTAAAAAGCTTGAAGAAGTTATACTTGAAGAGATGCCAGAGTTTGACAGCGTTAATATGAATGCATCTATGGTTAATGAGTACGGTATTAACTCAGTATCATTAATAAGATTAATTGTTGCAGCTGAGAAGAAGTTTGATGTGGAGTTTGATGACTATGAGTTAGATCTTAGCGCTTATGATACATTTGCAGACCTAGTAGCTACAGTTGCAGGTAAAATATAAGAATCGGGAGGGGTTTTAAGATGGCAGATAAGAAAAAGTTACCTTTGGCGAAGCCACTCATTACTTCATGGCAGTGGCATGCATCATTGTTCTCAATACTTTCAGATGATGAGAATGCAAAGAAGTGGATTTACAGTAACTACATACAGCTTCGTTGTTATGATATCGAGGAGAGATGGACAGGGGATACTATCCTTCTTACAGATATGATGCCGGGAAGCAGCTCACTTAAGCAGTGTCCATACCTTATGTTCTCTATGATGACTAAGGCACAGATTGAGAGCTACTGTGGTAACATTATTGACTTTATAATTAAGACTATTGATCTTGGCGGATATGTTTACGGTGTATTCGATGAGGCTAAGATTCTTTGTAACGCAGAGGTGGATTATAAGTTCCCTCATGAGCTTTTCATCTACGGTTACGATAGAGAGAAGGAGGAGTTCAACGTAGGTGACTTCACTTTCACAGATAAGTATTCACACAACAGAGTATCTTTCTCAGATGTTGAGAGAGGTTACGAGGTTATAACAGAGCAGGATGACCACATCTTCAAGGATGACTACAAGGGTGGTAGAGGACTCTACGTTATTATGAAGAACACAGATGTACCTTTATATGACCTTGACCTTGAGCTTGTTAAGGAGAATCTTAGAGAGTACTTAAATTCTATGGATTCAAAGAATCATTTCCGTATGATGAGAAATAGATTCAACGATACTACATTTGGTATTAAGGTATATGACAGAGTATTAGCTCAGATTGACAAGCAGCTTCATAAGGCTGAGCCTGATTTTGATATCAGAGCTTTACATGTTATGTATGACCATAAGGTTCTTATGCTTGAGAGAATTAAGTACCTTATGAATAACGGTGCATTAAAGTACAACCAGCAGACTATCGACGAGTATGCAACAGTTGTTACTAATATGCTTGCAGCTAGAAATCTTCTTCTTAAGATTTCTATAACTGGAAACATTGAGTTATCAAGCAGATTTAAGACTTACCTTGATGCAGCTAAGGAAAAGGAGATTGGTATTCTCTTCAAGGTATTAGCTGAGTTAGAGGAGAAGTAAGATATATCAGTTTAGCGGGTTTTAATCCTGATTAAAGGGAGCTTTGCAAAATAGAGAGAATCTCATTTTGTGAAGCTCCTTTTTGCATTAAAACCTTAGGAAAATATTAATAATTAATGGATTGTATTTTGTTAGAATGTAAATGTAGATGAGAGGAGGTGTGTTATGGAAGAAGTAATATTAGTTGTTGATGATGAACCGGAAATAGCTGATTTGGTTGAGCTATA
>JAFTPO010000067.1 GCA_017463225.1 Lachnospiraceae bacterium
AGGAGCTGAAAATAGCAACAAAATAGATAAGATACTCAAAAACCTACCATTGACCAAAGAAATGCAAGACAAAATCAATAAGCTCCGAGAACATAGGGAGCTTGAAATCATACAATTCGAGGACTATATAGGCACTAAAAATTAAATTTAGTCGGTGGAACGCCGTGTGATGGGAAACTATCACGCACGGTGTGGAGCGGGGGAAAAGCCCGAGGTGACAACACCAGAGGCTTACCTATCGCTATTTGCCCTTCCTGATGACTACGCTAAAATTCTTTCAACTGCACGTTCAAGAAATATGTCATTTGCTATAGTTCTTCAGGATAAGAGTCAGATAGAAAAGCTGTATGAGACATTATATAAGACAATTATGGCTTGTTGTTCAACATGGCTATTCTTAGGCTCCAACGAGAAGGAAACATGTGAATATATTTCAAGTCTGGTTGGTAAAGAGACCATAACGGTTAAGGAGTATAGCAAATCACAAGGAAGATGGACTGTAAATTACAGACAGCAGGAAAGATGGCTTATAACACCGGATGAGGTAAGAAGAAAAGCCAACGAGATAGCTATATTAATCATTGAGGGAGAAGATGCCCTTAAGGATAAAAAGTATGATATGAAAAATCACAAGTTTTATAAGTACGTGGCCGAGGGTAAGAATCTTACAAGAAAGAAGTCACCTGCAGTTATATATGACTGGGGAAGTACAGCATTATCGAATGGTGATATAAAGCAGTTAGATACATACCAGGGCAGATTAAGTAACATAGAAAGCCTTCAGATAAAATCAGGGAAAGTATTATCTGAGGAAGAGATTATAAGAGAATACGCTGCATAGCGAGGAGGAATTAAATTATGGTTATATCGAAGAAAAATAGAATAAAGATGTTTTTGGTTAGCACATTGATGATTTTTTCAATGTGCTTTTTAATTTCTGTTGAACATGTAAAGGCATGCGAATCAGTAAGATACGCTGTTGGAGGAGCAGGAGCTGAAGTAGTAAGCTTCAGTGCGGATGAGCTACCTAAAGAAATAACAGAGCCTATAGAAAAGGGAACGAAGCTTATGGAATATTTAGTAGGTACATTGGGTGGAATAGTTGTATTGGTAGGTCTGATTTTATTGGCAATAAGCTTTTTTGGACACCAGAACGAAATGAAAATAACCGGATTTATAGCACTAGGAGCAGGACTGGTCATTTTGGCCGCACCGTCTATTGTAGATTGGTTGAAGAGCTAGGGCTAAATTAAGGAGATGATTATATGACAAATAATTGGATTGTTGCCAATTTTCAGGCTGCACTTAATTTTTTTAATGCTATGATGCAGTTTTTGTATGATATCCTTGTTATAAATCCTGTCACATATCGAAACGGAACCGTTTGGCAGGTAGTCGATACAATATACACCAGTCTGCTGGGAGTATCAATTTCCTTATGTGTTATATTTTTTTACATAGGTATTATTCAGGATTCCGGAGAACTGATTATGCATCGCAGGTGGGAAGTTATACTTTGGGATTTTGTTAAATTTAGTATGATGGCAGGTTTGATTATATATGGGAGATATTTATTGCTTTTAGTATTTTCTATTTGCAAGGAATTTGTTGATGCAGTTGTATTAAAAAATGGTTCAAATCTTTTGGAAACAACCGCATGGGTGGAAATGCCTGACAGAATAGTTAATGCTACAAATGGCCTATCTTTATCTTCAGGTATTGTGTTTTGGGTGGTAACGCTTCTTGCTGCAATAGTAGTAATGGTAACTTGTTTTTCTATAATGCTCGTGGTATATGGAAGACTATTTAAAATTTATATGCACATAGCATTATCTCCACCATTTATTGCCTTTTCGGCCGGTAAGTCTACAATGTCATGGTTTTTAACCTTCTTAAAATCCTTTGTGGCAGTATGTCTTGAAGGATTGGTTATAGTGGTTGCATGCTTTATATTTTCTGCCTTTGCAAATGGATTTGATATAAATAACCCGGTTGCTTCAAGTAATGAGACAGTTATTGAAGAAGATGCAGGGCCTGAAGATGAGACTACTAATATTGCAGGTGATGCATTTGATATTATAGCGGATGCGACTGGAGATAATCCGGGAGAGATGGCTGGGAATATAATAACCAGTATATCAAATAGCAATCAGCAGAAGGCTGCCAATGCGGAAGAAATATGGATATATTTGGGAGAAACCTTATTCTTGTTCATATTGATGGCAGGAATAATAAAGGGCGCTGATGATATGGTTAAACGATGGATAGGAGCGTGATGCAATGTGTTAGAAGTTACACCAAACAAGGAGATACTTAAAATAAAAAATACCATGTTTTTTGGCTTTTCCGGAAAACAATTTATGGCATTTTGTATAGGTATGGTAGTGGGAACAGTGCTTTTTATTTTTGCACCGGTACCACTTTTTTTAAAGCCAACAGTGCTACTTATATCTATGGGTTTGATAATGTTACCTATGTTGTTTGAATTAGATGGAATGAATTTATTCCAGTTTATAAAATCGGTAAATGAAACACTGTTTGGGAAACCATTGGTTTGCGAAAATAATATAGATAAGGAGGTGGGAATAGATGCCCGTAATAGGAATAGACAAAAGAGATCTAACAAAGGTAGAAAAGCCTAAATCCAGTCAGGATATTATACCGATAAAACAGATATATGAATCTGGTATGTGCAGGCATAATGGACATAGGTATTCTATGTGTTATGAGCTTAAGGATGTGGATTTTTCATCTCTATCAGATGATGGAAAAGAGGTTATATTCGGTACATGGAGTGAGGTTTTGCATTCTCTTGATGGTTCAGGTAATCTAGGTAAGATTACTATATGTAACAGACATAAAAACAAAAGGAAGATATTAAATAATACATTACTTGATACCAATTACTGTGATGGATATGATAATCTTAGATTAGCTGCCAACAGGCTCAGGGTAAATGATGTACAGGGCGATAATGGGTTTGTTCAGGATAAGTTTATTACCATTGCAGCATATAAACCATCCGAGGAAAAGGCAGAAAACTATTTTAGGCGACTAGGAAAGGATATTAATAAGAGACTTGATGATTTCGACTCAGGGATTAAGCCTTTAAAGGCTTCACAAAGGATGGAGGTAATTTATAATTTTTTCAGGCCGGGAAGAGAGTCAGAATATAACTATCAATATGCTCCAAAGAATGCCAAGGGTAAGTTTAAGGATTATATATGTCCGGATGGTATAGACTTTAAATATGATCACTTTATAATGGGTGATAAAGTTGGTCGTGTTATGATGCTTAAGACTTTAGGTACAAATATCAAAGATGATTTTCTTACAAGACTGGCCGAGATAAAAACCAATCTTGTGCTTACGGCAGATATAATTGCGCTTACAAATGCTGAAGCAAGACGTCTCATAGACCTAAAGGATGATGATGTTGAAACGAATGCGCATGCATGGTCGTCTAAGAAAGCTATAAGAGAGGGTAGTGCTATAAGACTACCACGTCAGGTTAGTAAGGATAGAAAGGTTATAGATGCATATATAGCTGATATGGATGAAAATAATCAGAAGATGTTTTTAATGCAGATATTGGTTGTATTCCTTGCTGATAATATGGATTTGTTGGATGAATATACAGATTCAATAAGAGAAACTGCAGCTGAATATACCAGCCAGATGTCTGTGCTGTATTTCCAGCAAAGAAAAGGTTTGCAGGATGCATTGCCATTTGGTGTACGTACAATAAATTATTTAAGAGATTGCAACACAGATACAACAGCTATTATGATTCCATTTAATGCTGTTAATATAGACCACAGTACCGGTATACCGTATGGTAGGCATGAAGGAACCGGACAACAGCAGATGGTAGACAGAAGGCTGCTTAATAATGGACATGAGTGGGTTCTAGGGCCTCCAGGCTCCGGTAAGTCAACAAATGTAAAACTAAAGATTATATTTGAAACTCTGTTTACCGATGGTGATTTGATTATATTAGACCCTGATGGAGAATATACTCCACTGGTGAATGCTATAGGCGGACAGGTTATACGTGTAGGAATAGATAATATAAATATATGTGATATTACAAGAGATTATGGAGATGATGTAGACCCTATTAAGAAAAAGAGTAACTTTATTATCTCCTTTTTTGATGCCATATTGGATGAGAGGACATCTTTCAGTGATGCAGAAAAATCACTTGTAGACAGAATAGTAAGAGGATTACTGCAGCCGGTATTGGATGGTATTTACCCTTCTACATCCTTAGTTGAGATATATGAGGCGTTGGTAAATTGTGAAACACCAACTGCAACGAAGCTTGCAGAAGCACTGGAAAGACATATTAAAGGTTCGTTTAACAGTTTTGCACAGCCTACAAATGTGGAATATATGTCAAGAATTGTATGTTATGATTTATCACATTTACAGGAGCAGGAGAAAAACGCCGGAATGCTCGTTGTGTTGGATCACATCGACAGTAGATTGATTTCCAACCGAGCAAAGGATAGGATAACCTATATTAAGATCGAGGAAGCAAGTTATTTCCTGCAGCATTATATGTCCTGCTTGATTTTAAAGAACTTCTTCTTGCGTGCAAGAAAGTATGGAGGCCTTATTACTGCCATTATTCAGAATGTCAGTATGGTTTTACAAAATAAGGTTGCAAAGGAAATGCTAGGTAGTGCCGAAACGGTTGTTATGATGAGACAGTTTCAGGAAGACGCTGAAATCCTTGCAGAAATGTATGGATTATCAAGCAATCAGGTTAGAAGTCTTGTGAGAGCTGAGAAGGGGCATGGCATTAACAAGATAGGAAATATCATATATGCTTTTGATGGAACTATACCGGAGGATAATGAGATACTCAAACTTGTTGACACAAATGTAGGTAAACCAAAGGCATCATAAAGGGGTGGTAGAATGGTAATTAAAGGACGTGGAAGAGGCCAAAACACTAATATATCCAATAAGAGAACCATAATACCAGCCGAAGAAAATGATTTACCTTATGTCAAAAGGAAGAAAAAACATAATAGCAGGGTAAGAAGGAAAAAGATAATATCAGCTGCTAGAAAAAATGCTGTAACAGCTGTTAGGAAGGCAGTTGATGAAGGAGAAGCTGCCGGATATAGGAATAGCCGGCATAACTCCACTGATAAAGAGATAAGCAATGCTGAAAAGCTTGTAAACCATGCAGTGGCCGATACCAAGCAATTTATTCATACAACTAGACGTGCTCTTAGTAAGAGGCATACACGGGAGAAGGATATGGCGGATGATACTGAGTATTCAGGAAACAAGGATGATAAAGGAGATTCTGAATATCAAGGAAGAAGCCAAGGTAGAAGGAAGAAAACAAATACAACAACAGTTGCCGGATTTCTATTTGTTAAGGTTATGGCACTTCTAAAAGCGGTTATATCAGCAATGAGTAATATAGTTGTGGTATCTGTAGTTGCTGTCGTTGTGGTGGTAACTGTTACTGTTGCTGTTCTGCAGAACGCTACATATAATTTTGTGGTTGATGAGGAGGCACATGTAAGAGAGCTTATGTCTAATGTTACATATGAGTTTAGCCAGGAAATTGAAGCCAAAAAAACAGAATATGGGTGCGATGTAGTAATATCATCTGGACAGCTTGCTGAATGGAAGGAAGTAGTCGCATTTTGGTGGACTTTAAAAACTCATATATCAGAAAGTGAATCTTGGGATAATCACTTTTCATTAGATGACCAGCAGGATTTGGAATATCTGTTTTATCAATTTAATCATATTGAGTATACAGTAAGTAATACATCTTCGGATTCTGAAAATACAACCGGCAAGAAAGTGTTACGGGTTACAATTACAAATACATCTTTAGATGAAATGATTGAGCATTGGGGGCTGGATGATGAACAGATTGAGTATTTGAACAGCTTACTTGCCGATGAGGAAATCTGGGATGAGATTTTGGGTACAACGGAATTATCCAGAATTGCATATGGAGAAATTGGTAACGGTGCGGTGAAATATAAACAGTGGTGCGGTGATGAGAATATGGAGAAAAGCAATGCTTTTGTATCGTATTGTCTTGGCCAGGCAGGACTTATATCTGACAGGTATATTCAGATTGATTCAAATGCAGATGAATTCAAAGAGCAGATGAAAGAAAAAGGATTTCTCAAGTTTAAGGCAAATTATGAACCTGAGGAAGGTAATATTATATTCCTAACTATAAATGGAGAACTAAAATCAGGAATAGTAACAAGAATAGACGAAGCAGACAGCCTGTATGTAACAATGTGTGGTTATTCCGGAAATACGACTGTAGAAGAGATTGTTATAGGTAAGTCTTCAGCTATTATAGATAGTTATGCAGACGTGGGAGCTTATTTTGTATTAGGACTTGGGAATAATCAAGGAGCTGAGAATGTAATTCGAGTTGCGCTTCAATTTGAAGGAGTAACTGATGATGGAAACAATAATGTTATTTTCAACACGGATTATTATGGACATGAGGTTTCCGGAAGCAGCTATCAATGGTGCTGTGTATTCGTATGGGACGTATTCAGGATGGCCGGATGCAGTGATGCCTTTTATGATGGTGGAAAGACTGCAGGTTGTGTAGAGGTACAGAACTGGGGAAGAAGAAATAACCTTATAATACCAACTGAAATGGCACAACCAGGGGATTTGATTCTTTTTGACTGGGAACCTAATGGAATACCTAATCATATTGGAATAGTGTATAACATTAATGAAAATGGAACTATTCAAACTATAGAAGGAAATACCGGATTTGGTAACAATAGTAATGGTGGCCAGGTTATGATAAGAACCAGGTTTCCTTACCAGGTTATTTGTGTTATAAGGCCCAAATATTAATTTAGTAAAAATACACAATAAAACAATAGCTTCAGGATGTCATGAAGAGCTGATCCTGAAGCTATTTTCTATGAGTTATATCAATATTGTACAAAAGGAGATTATTTCAATGAACTATTCTAAATTTCGTATTGTCACTTATAATCCCAATATAATAAGATTTATCCTGGATATGATATAGCCAGGTAATATACTTAAGTTATACGTATGTATATTATGTTGCGCAATTTTCAAAAAATGCTTAAATACGCCAAGGGAGAAAGTGCGCCCATTTTTAGGGAAACTAAATTTTTTTGTTGTTTCCCCCTTCCCACACCCAACCCCTTTCTACCAGCTGATATACCAGCCGAAGAAGGATGGTTTAATGTTTGGATTAGGGTTGTAGTGTACGAATTAAATATGTATAATAATTATAGGAGGTAGAAAGATGATTAAATTTATTTCTAATGAACGGAAGGATATGTCAAATGGGATGAGAGATACATCCATGACACCGTTGACACAAGATGAAATAAAGTATGTTCTTTCGCAAGTAAAAAGAATTGAATAGAGCTAAGGAATTTGGCCATTTGATAGAGATGGATGATTTTATGAAGGAGGTTGTTTATGGGTACTCAAGCGGAGAAAAAAACATCACACAGCATATCACAACAATCACTTTTATTAGCGAAACAAGCCAGGATGGAGATGATGGAAAACGGATGTATAACGGTCATATGTCCGAAATGTCAAGAACATCCAAAGATTACTACGACTTTGAGAGGTGAAAGAACAATTGTGATCTGTAGATGTGGTTATATAATTAATGTGGATATTAATTTATAGTTTTAGGTGATTTAAAGCTTGTGTAATAAGGAGATGATAAGAGATGAGTTTAGAGGGCAAACATGTAAAACTAAGAGGCAGTTTGAATGATATGAGAATTAATGTCGCGTTAGTGATGCAGGAGGCTTATAAACTTGATAATGAGGAGAAAATCATTATTATACCTGAAGAAGACGATGAGGATGCAGAATTTAATGGATAACTTATTTAATAGTCCTGGTAGAAATGCCAGGACTATTTTTTATGGCTAAATGGTTTAATTTTAAACATATTTTTGGCTGGGTATTTATCTTGTTCTTTTCGGCTGGTTCGCGCCATAGTAGGAGCAGAGAATATGGACACCGAAAATGAGATATTTTTTAGCAAGCATGGGTTTTATGTTCATTGTATGAACAAAAACCCGACTTGTTGGGGAGACCCCAAGCCCCCTGAGGAAAAGTTAAAATGAGATGCAGCTCCGCTGAATTTGTAGAAAATAAAAAAATGTACAGAATTTTGAAAAATCAAAATTTGTACATTTGTGTCGAATTAAATAATTTCTTATAATAATTGTGCCAGCTGCAATTGGCGTTGGCTGGCACAGTTCATTGAAAATTTCATAGTCACATCAGTACTTTAATCACTCAGAGCACACGACACGTCTATGAATATTAAGTTGTATTTAGTTTATATCATATTATGATAGGAAATAAAAATGTGCAAATTAATTTTTTAGATGCGTAAACCTGATTCAAGGAAAGTTGCGATGATGAGGTCATGGGGGATTAGATAAGCTAATCCGTTAGTGAGAGAACCATGTTTGGAGGATAATGATACTCCCGGTGGAAAAAAGCACCGGCAGCTGCGATGCTGATGTATAATACATGTGTCCTGGCGAGGGATGAAACCAGGAGCTGTTATGTGACGTTAAATTAATTACATCTTCTCAATCTAATTATAAAATTGTAAATTGATATTAACACTAAGTTCGCCAGAACCGAGGAGGAATATCATGAGTGAATTGTTTGATATAAAAGATTTATTGAAGAGTGATTTTGAAAGCTTAGAGAAGAGTATATTTGAATATGTATGTGAAGCTGGTAGAAATATTACGGTATATATTCTTGAGGAATTGGATAAATATTTGATGTTAAACAGAGATAAGAAAAGATATAAATCTAAGCAGAATAGAAAGACTACCATAAAAACGGTATATGGTGAAGTAGAGTATTCGAGACGAATGTATTTTGATAATGAGGAAAAAAAGTATGTTTATCTTCTGGATGAAGATATGCAGATGCAGAAAGTAGGAACTATATCAACCAACCTGGCAAAAAAGATTGCTGATGCAGCCATAGATATGTCTTTTAGGAATGCGGCAAATAATATTTCAGAAAATACCGGACAGAGCATAAGTGCTCATGGTGTTTGGAATGCAGTACAGCAGATAGGAACAGTAATACAGGCCGAGGAAGATCAGATGTTGACAGAAATGAAATCAGAGCAGCCAAGAGGAGATATAGAGAGTAAGGTTATATTTCAAGAAGCCGATGGAGTTTGGCTTAAAATGCAGAAAAACAAGAAAAAGGTAAAGTCCCAAGAGCTTAAGTTATCTACAGTATATACAGGCTGGGAGAAAGATGGAGATAAATTACATCAGAAGAAAGTATATGCCGGATTGGAAACCGGTAAAAAATTTAATGAGAAAACAGAAGCATTGATACAAAGTGTTTATAATATAGATGAGGCAGAACTAAGAGTAGTTAATGGAGATGGAGCTGCGTGGATCAAGAACACCTATGAGCCGGATAGAATATTCCAGCTTGATAGATTCCACATTAAGAAGGAGATAAGAAGATGTATTCCCGAGAAACATATATGTGCTGATGCGTTATATAAGTTTGAGCATTTGGAAATAGATGATATGCTGCATGTTATAGAAACATATATTAATAGCATCGATGATGGAAGTAACAGCAATAAAATTAAGTTGGCAAATAATTTGTTTAACTATCTAAAAAATAATTACGAAGGTTTGATGCCATGGCAAATACAGGCAGGATATATTCCTGAGCCACCTGAAGGAGTGGTATATAAGAATATGGGAGTGCAGGAGAATCAGAACTGCAGTCTTGTGACTATGAGAATGACGGGCCGAAAGATGAGATGGTCTGAAGGTGGAGCCAATAATATAGTAAAGTTAATTTACATGAAAGAAAATGGAGACCTGGATAAGGTTATTGAGAAACACGATGGAGCAATTACTGTACCACGTGATTTGGATTTTAAAGAAGTACTCAGTGCAAGTAAGGTAAAAAGCAGAATAGGAAAGGGTAATAAGTGGCTTGAAATAATAAATACATCAGTGCCATTACTGAATTATCCTAAGGGAGCTTATAGTAAGCTGTTAAGAAATATACAAAATGGATAATGCTATAAGCCTTTGTTTGTTGTATAATAAATGCAGATATAGTTCTGTAGATTCGATGGTGAAAAAATCACCCACACTTTGGTAACACATTCAACAATATGTAATGGCATTGAAAAACAGATAGATTTTATATATAATATGTCCAGTGAAAATACGTATAAGCAGGAAATAAAACTATGAATATATTAACAGTAGACAATATTACAAAAGCATATGGTGTAAGAAAAATATTTGACAATGCCTCATTCTATCTGCAGGAGGGTGAAAAGGCTGGAATTATCGGTATCAATGGAACAGGTAAGACTACACTTCTTAAGATAATCGCAGGCATAGAAAGTCCTGATAGTGGAAGTGTTATAATGGCAAACAATATGACCGTAAGATATCTTCCACAGACACCTGTATTCAATGATTCTGATACCGTGCTTCAGGCAGTGGTTAGAGATAATAAGACTGAAGAGAATCAGTGGACCATAGAAAGTGATGCTAAGTCCATGATGACTAAGCTTGGAATAGATGATTTTGATGAGCTATGTGGACATTTATCAGGTGGACAGAAGAAGAGGCTGGCGTTAGTATCTGTGTTACTTGCTAAGCCGGATATACTGCTTCTTGATGAGCCTACAAACCATTTGGATAGTGAGATGTCGGCGTGGCTTGAGGAACAGCTTAAGAGCTATCGCGGTTCTATAATAATGATAACTCATGACAGATATTTCTTGGATAGTGTTGCCACCAGAATCATAGAGGTGGATAAGGGAAGCATATACTCTTACGAGGAGAATTATTCAGGCTACTTAAATCTTAAGACCTTAAGAGAGGATATAGCAGATGCTCAGGAGAGAAAGCGTCAGTCTATCTTAAGAGTAGAACTAGAGTGGGTAAAGCGAGGAGCTAGAGCACGTTCGACTAAGCAAAAGGCAAGGCTTGAACGATATGAAGAGCTAAAGAATACAGCTGCCCCTGTGAAGGATGACAGCGTGGAACTTGGCTCTATGGCATCGCGACTTGGAAGGACTACAATTGAGCTTCATAACATACATAAGAGCTTTGACGGAAGAACCATAATTAAAGATTTCTCTTATAACTTCCTGAAGAATGACCGTATAGGAATAATTGGTCCAAATGGAGCAGGAAAGTCTACCCTTCTTAAGGTGATAATGGGTGAGTACACACCAGATGCCGGTGATATAGAAATTGGTTCAACTGTTAAGATTGGATATTTTGCTCAGGAGGTAAAGCTGGGTGAGGATATGGATCCGAATCAGAGAGTAATCGACTACATAAGAGATGTGGCGGAATATGTTGAGACTGAGGATGGGAAGATTACAGCGGCAAGACTTTTGGAGAATTTCCTGTTTAAGGGAGAGGATCAATATGGTCTTATAGGAAAGCTGTCAGGTGGTGAGAGAAGAAGACTGTACCTGTGTAAGGTATTGATGTCAGCGCCTAATGTACTTATACTTGACGAGCCAACCAATGATTTGGATATTACTACTCTTACAGTGCTGGAGGATTACCTGGATCATTTTAATGGCATCGTAATAGCAGTATCCCATGACAGATATTTCTTGGACAGAGTGGTTAGAAGAATATTTGCATTTAAGCCGGATGGAACCCTTAGACAAAGTGAGGGTGGATATACAGATTACGAGATAAGAACTGCATTTGAAAGGGAAGAACTTGGAAATAATGCAAAGTCATCGGATGCAAAGTCAGGTAAAGTAGCGGAAGGTCCAGCAGATACCTGGAAGCAAAAGCCTCGTGAGAAGAAGTTAAAGTTCTCTTACAATGAGCAAAGAGAGTATGAAACTATCGAGGATGATATTGCAAAGCTGGAGGGAAAGCTTTCCTCCGTAGAAGATGATATCGTCAAATTCGCCAGAGATTTTGCAAAGCTTAACGAACTAACTAAGGAGAAAGAAAAGCTGGAAGCAGAGCTAATGGAGAAGATGGAGCGCTGGGAATATTTAGAAGAGCTGGCGGCAGCTATTGAAGCCCAGAAGTCAAACTAAGAAAGGAATGTATTATGAAGGTAATTTTATTAAACGGAAGCCCTCGTGGCAAGCAGTGTACCTACACTGCTCTTGAAGTAATTGCAAATAGATTGAAGGAACATGGAGTAGATTCAGAGATAATCAATGTTGGAGCTAAGGCAGTGGCCGGATGTATAGGCTGTGCATCCTGTGTTAGCGCCGGAAAGTGTTTTGTGGATGATGGTGTAAATGAATTCGTGGAGAAGATGAGAACGGCAGATGGTCTTATCGTAGGTTCTCCTGTACACTACGCCGGTGCCAGCGGTCATGTAACCTCATTCCTAGATAGAGCATTCTATTCAGGAAGCTCAGCCATGCAGGGTAAGCCGGGTGCGGCTATTGTTAGCTGCAGAAGAGGAGGCGCATCAGCGGCCTTTGATCAGCTCAACAAATATTTCACTATATCCAATATGCCTATAATATCATCAAATTACTGGAATCAGGTTCATGGAAATACCCCTGAGGAAGTGCTTCGTGATGAGGAGGGTATTCAGACTATGGAGATTCTTGCGGATAATATGGCATGGATTTTAAAGTGTATTCAGGCAGGTAAGGATGCAGGTATAGAGTTGCCACAACGTCCTGCTAAGATAAAAACTAATTATATAAGATAAAAAATAAGAGTCTAACACATCACTACTCGTTGTGGGTTAGACTCTTATTTTTATGATTTATCCTTAGCTGGCTTGCTGAAAATTATATTGTTATATGCATCTCTGTATTTCTTTGGTGTCATACCATGATACTCTGTAAAGGCAGCAGTAAAGTGGCTCTGTGAAGAAAAGTGGTAATACTCAGATATGCCTGTTATGGTAAAATCACTATACTTAAGCAGGTCAGCAGCTCCGTTAAGCTTTTCTGTCTTGATATATACAGATATGGATTGACCGGTTTCCTTGGCAAAAAGCTTGGACAGATAAGATGGAGTAACATTTAGCTTTTCTGCCACATCCGCCACTGAGATTCTGGTGTTTAGATTATTGCTGATATAATCTATGGCCTTTGCTATCTGCTTGGAATATGACTGCTTTTTCTTGGTGTTATGCATGGTTTCTGTATAGTCGTTAACCAGCTTATCTCTAAGCTCGTATATTTTTTCTACAGAATTAAGTGTGTCGGCCTTTTGGATATAAATATCGCTCATACCATAGGAGGTTTCTCTGTCCAGACCTTCCTCTATACATAGTCTTGCAATAAGAGACGCCAATATGGCGAAGTGATACTTTTGGCTTTGGACAGGATCCTGAGACAGCATTCCCTGAAGCACAATAGTGTCGTCGCTATTGTGAGAACGGGCGAACATTTTCTTATATTCTTCAACTAAAGTCTTATTGCCTGTGGAGATAGCTCTATAGAATCCAAACTCGTTATCTTGTTCGATATGTTTTAGATTATTTTCTCTGTTGAAAAACAGATTTGTGTTTAATTCTGTTTTAATACTCATATTTTCTCCTAATAAATAGTTTAAAAATAAATTTTATTGACTGTTTAAATGTGGGGTTAAAATATTAGTTTTTGCAATCAAAAAATGTCGAAAATAATGCAAAAAATTAATGCAAAAAATACTATATTTTTCACATAGTATAACAAAAAAATGAAAAAAAAGATATAAAAATGATATAAAAATATAATTTTATTTTGTAGAATAACGTTGAACTTAAGAGATACTTAAGATATTAAATAGCATATCACAGAAGAAATTCTGTGCATATAAATATGGAATCCCCCCAAGATTCATATTAGTGTCTACGAGAGTAGATACACATTTCTCCTTCGCGTTATAATATAACGCAGAAAAATCCGCTCTCCCCAAGCGGATTTTTTACTTTCTACATAAGATGAAAAAAGACCAGCAGATATCAGTGTTGAATCTGCTGGTTTTTGCTTTTTATATTTTGTTTTTGTAAGAATTGTTGATGGTGTCAGTTATGTTTGCAATAATTTTAACTACACGCTCCTGGTCGATGGTTTTGTACTGCTGGTAAGCATTGTAGCAACCGTGAACCAGGTATGTAATGTATATATTAGTTCTAAGGTCCGCTCTAAGCTCAGGATGTTGTTTGTACAACTCAGTTTTGACGCCCCCCTCGATACCGGCAGTTAAAACTCCAACTCTTGAACCACTAAACAAGGTCTTGAAGGGCTGTCCTAAAGATAGAGCTCTTTTGAATATATCAAAGGTTACATCACCCAAGCTGTCTAATATGTTTTCAGGATATGAGACGTCCTTTAATATATCCTGAATAAATTCTTGTTCAATGTGGTCAGTAAGGTCATATATATCCTTATAATGAAGATAGAATGTCTGCTTGCTTATCTGAGCCTTATCTGTAAGCTCCTTAACTGTAATCTTTTCTATAGGCTTCTTTTCTCGAAGCTCTATGTAAGCATTGAATATATTGTTCTTTGTCTTTTGAATTCTTAAATCCATTGACTAAAACCTCCAAATTATCAAATAATTGTCATATATGCATTAACCGTAAATAAAATGACTATAGTAAAACTTTAGTCTATTATAATACAAATAAATGTTTTTTTCAACTCCTGGCAGTAACAAAAACTTATGCCTTAAAATGTATTTTTCTAATTACTTTTATCTGCATTTCTGTTAATATATATGTAGCTTTGTAGTTCAACAATTATTAGGAGGGAAAAGCTATGCTATATACAGACCTTACAATAAAAGCTATGAGGTTAGCTTATGAAGCTCATAAGGACCAATATGATAAGGGTGGAATGCCGTACATATTTCATCCATACCACTTGGCGGAACAGCTTAAAGAGGAAAATGAGATTTGCGTGGCTCTGCTGCATGATGTAGTTGAGGACACAGATGTTACAATTGAAGATATAGCTGCGGCAGGTTTTCCTAAGGAGGTATGTGAAGCGGTAAAGCTACTTACGAAAGATAAGTCTCTTACATATATGGATTATGTGAGAACTATTAAGAGTAATCCTTTGGCGAAGAAAGTGAAGCTTCTTGATTTAGAGCATAATTCTGATCCGGGTAGACCGTTGAAGGATCCTGCAAAGAAGCAAGCTTTGATGGAGAGATATGCCCAGGCTAAAAAGATATTGTTAGAGGACTAGATATATGACGAAAAAACAGAGAGCCCTAGAGGTTATAGATAGATTAAAAAATGAATATCCCGTGGCAGAGTGCTCCTTGGAATATGATGAGGCATGGAAGCTTTTGGTTGAGGTTAGACTGGCGGCCCAGTGCACAGATGCAAGAGTGAATGAAGTAGTTAAAGGTCTCTATGAAAAATATCCTACAGTAAAGGCTTTAAGCGAGGCCGCTGTGGATGATATAGAGTCAATAGTAAGACCTTGTGGTTTGGGAAAGAGTAAGGCCAAAGATATTAGCGCTTGTATGAAGATACTTCACAATAAATATGATGACAAGGTGCCTGAGGATTTTGATGAGCTCTTAAGCCTGCCGGGAGTGGGAAGAAAGAGTGCAAATCTTATAGTGGGTGATATATATGGGAAACCGGCTATTGTTACAGATACCCACTGTATAAGAATAACTAATCGAATAGGCTTGGTAGAGGGAACTAAGGATCCTAAAAAGGTAGAGATGGCATTGTGGAAGATTATTCCACCAGAGGAGGGCAATGATTTTTGTCACAGAATTGTGTATCATGGAAGGGCTGTTTGCACGGCTAGAACAAAACCAGACTGCTCTAAGTGCTGTCTTTATGATGTGTGCAAGAAGGTTGGCGTGTAGTTTGCAGAACGATAAGTATTATGAATGGAAGTAGTTAATCATGAGCAAAACAAAGGTAGAGGATATTATAGGAGTAATATTTGATTTTAACGGAACCATGTTTTTCGATTCTGAAAAACATATTAAGGCATGGACATTGTTTCTTGAGGATATGCTTGGTGAAAAGCTTACGGAAACAGAGATAAACAGATATGTCAAGAATCTTCCGGGAAGACAGCTTATTGAAGTATTTCTGGATTGTGAAATCTCAGATGAAATGTATGAGCAGTTTTCAGAAGAAAAGGAGAATATTTATAGACGTCTTTGCATGGAGGATAAAGCAGGTTTAAAGCTGGCACCGGGCTTAGAGAAATTCTTAGACTATCTTACAGAATATAATATTCCAAGAACCATAGCCACCACGGCGCCACTTTCCAATGTTATGTTCTATTTTGAGACCTTTGATTTGTATAGATGGTTTGACACAGATAAACTGGTTTTTCACGATAAGCGAATGAGAGATAAACCATTTCCGGATATGTATCTTGTAGCCTGCAAGATGATAAACAAGGCACCGGAGAAATGTATGATTTTCGAGGATTCTATATCCGGAATTAAGTCGGCTACGGCAGCCGGGGTTAAGAATATCATTGCAGTTAATGGGGACAATCCTAAGCTTCAGACAGATGGATTTGATACTGTTAAAGCAGTCATAAAGGATTATGAAGATTTGGGAGAACAGTTTGATTTTTAGTGTTAGGGGGTAATGTTATGGCTTATAGATATCAAAGCTTTAAGGTGTTTTCAACTAGAGATAATTTACAGTTAGATGGGCTGGCTTGTATTCCTGATAAGATAGTGGGAGTAATACAGATAGCTCACGGTATGTCAGAGGTGAAGGAGCGATATAAGCTGTTTATGGCTTATATGGCGGACAAGGGGTATCTATGCGTTATTCACGACCATAGAGGTCATGGAGAGAGTGTAAAAAGCGATGATGACATGGGATATTTCTATGATGGTGGATATGAGATTATGGTAGAAGATATTCATTCGGTTATGGGCATGGTAAAGGCCAGAATATCCCCGGAGCTTCCATATATTCTTATGGGTCACAGTATGGGTGCGTTAGCCTCCAGAGTGTTTATGAAGAAGTACGATTTTATGGTTGATATGTTAATCTTATTAGGCAATCCATCTAAGCCATTTATGACTGAAATCGGTATACATTTGGCTAAGACTATGGGAAAGCTTAAGGGACCGAAGGCTCATTCAAAGCTGCTTGACAATATAACTATTAATTCGCCTTATGAGAGTAAATTTAAGGATGAGGGTATAAGATTTGCCTGGATGACCTCAGATTTAGAGGTTGTAAAGGAATTTAATGCTCATCCAAAATGCGGATTTACATTTACCATATCAGGCTATGAGCAGCTGGCAAGACTTACCAAGGAAGCATATTCAAAGGAGGGCTGGCAGCTTAGGAATCCTGAGGTTCCTATCCTTATAGCATCGGGTAAGGAGGACCCTTGTCATTTGGGACCTAGAAATTTTGGAAAGAGTGTTCATCATCTTAAGGATGTGGGCTATGAGAACATTCAGGCTAGACTGTATGGCAAGATGAGACACGAATTATTGAATGAAAAAGACAAAACCAGGGTATATAAAGATATATATAAATTTATCAGCGACAATGTCTAGTTGTCACAGGTAATGTGATAAGGTGGGGGATAATTTGAGATTTAGTATATCGTTACGTGATATTAACAAAACAACATTAATTAATAATACTATCAGAAAGTATCATTTTAATGAGGATGATAAGGAATTGCTGTCTGCAGTGTATGAACATATATTAGACAGTATAGAGCCTTACGCTATATATCGTATCAATCACAGAACAACAGGACTAAAATATATCGATGAGTCTCAGACTGCGGTATGTGCCATAACCCTTGGTGGTGTTATGGATGAGATATTAGAAGGGTACAAGCAGGAGTCACTACTAGAAGAGGCCTATATGGCAGATTGCCTGGCAGGAGAGCTGCTGCTTAGAATGTACGATATATTTAATCAGGAGTATTCTAAGTTTCACAGAAGATATGTTAACAGATATGTTTTTGTAGGTGATGCTATCCCATTGGACAGGATGCAGCTTATATTAGATGACATATATGATAATTGTCCACCTGAGGATAGAGAGATTATGGCAAATGACTGTGGCGTGCTGATTCCAAGTAAGAGCGTTGTGTTTTATGCGTTGCTTACTGATAATCCAAAGCAAATTTGCGCAGGAATATGTGCAAGCTGCGGAAGAAGTGATTGCGAACAGGGACGTTTAGAAGCACATGAAGACAGTAAACCTACAGTTATGCTTAACTACGGTATACAGAGAATATTCAGTAACCTTAAGGAGGTACCTAATGGATAAGGCTTTGAACAAAAGATATATTATGGCACTTGATTCCGGAACTACCAGTAATAGGTGTATATTATTTGATAAAACCGGAAATATATGCTCTATGGCTCAGAAGGAATTTACTCAGATTTTTCCTAATCCGGGATGGGTGGAGCATGATGCGGATGAGATATGGTCCACGCAGCTTGGTGTGGCAGTGGAGGCTATAAATAAGTGTGGAGCTACTGTTGCTGATATTGCAGCTATTGGTATTACCAATCAGAGAGAAACCACAATAGTGTGGGATAAGAATACAGGCAAGCCTGTTTACAATGCCATTGTATGGCAGTGTAGAAGAACTGCCGGGTATTGTGATGAGCTTAAGGCAGATTATGAACAGTTAATAAGAGAGAAGACCGGATTGGTGGTGGATGCTTATTTTTCTGCCACCAAGGTTAAGTGGATATTAGATAATGTTGATGGAGCCAGGGAGAAGGCTAACAAGGGAGAACTGCTTTTTGGAACAGTTGAAACCTGGCTTATATGGAAGCTTACCGGTGGGAAGGTTCATGTAACAGACTACTCTAATGCATCCAGAACTATGATGTTTAACATCAACACTCTTCAGTGGGATGAAGATATTTTAAAGATTTTGGATATTCCAAAATCTATGCTCCCTGAGGTTAGATGTAGCAGTGAATTATATGGTTACACTGAGGCTGGAATTATAGGTGGTAATATACCTATAGCCGGTGCGGCAGGAGACCAGCAGGCTGCGCTTTTTGGACAGAACTGCTTTACAAAGGGAAGTGCTAAGAATACATATGGAACAGGTTGCTTCCTTCTTATGAATACAGGTGATAAGCCGGTATTTACTGACAACGGATTAGTTACAACTATAGCATGGGGGATAGACGGAAAAGTAACATATGCCTTGGAGGGCTCTATATTTGTGGCAGGTGCATCGATTCAGTGGCTTAGAGATGAGATGCAGTTTATAAGAAATGCTGCGGAAAGTGAAGAGTTGGCTTTAGAGGTTGATGATACAAACGGATGCTATGTAGTTCCAGCATTTACAGGTCTTGGTGCCCCTTACTGGGATCCTTATGCCAGAGGTACAATAGTTGGTCTTACAAGAGGAGTGAATAAGAATCACATAGTAAGAGCAACCTTAGATTCTATAGCATATCAGGTTAGCGATGTTTTAGGCGCCATGGAAGAGGCATCCGGTATTAATCTTGTATCTCTTAATGTGGACGGTGGAGCCAGTGCAAATAATTATCTGATGCAGACACAGGCGGATATTATAGATGTGCCGGTTAATCGACCAATCTGTATAGAATCTACTGCATTGGGAGCTGCATATCTTGCGGGACTTTCGGTGGGATACTGGGAGAGTTATGATGACATAAGTAAGAATTACGGTATAGATAGGTCTTTTGAGCCTAAGATGGAACAAACTGTGAGAGAGAAGATGCTAAAAGGTTGGAAGAAGGCAGTAGGTTATGCCTTTGATTGGGCCAAGGAATGATCCAAACTTATAGGGGGATAAAATAATGAGCGGTAATGGAAAAAATAAAACTTCTGATGCAATAGTATCTATAGTATTTTTAGTGTGGTTTGTGGCCTCTATAGGGTTGCTGATATATTTTGCTAAGACGGGTAAGACAGCCCTTACATTGGCTGTATTCGGACAATACTTTTTGGTGTTTGGCATAATTGGATTGGTAAGCACAATATCCAGTAATGGTTTCAAACTAAGAAGTCTTCCTATACTTTTGTTTCCATTAGTTGGTGTGGGTGGTATAGCAGGTGGAATTATAATACAGTATGGCTCAGATGATTTTAAGGATAAGTGTTTGGCGGCTGTACCTATGATTTTTGTCGTATTGTTTTTAGTAATAGGCATAGGCCTTTTTATAAGTGGTTTATACACTGCCTTATACCTAAAGCTCACATGCACAGAATCTGTTTATGCTGAATGCGTAGAGGTGAAAAAACAGTATAATAGCCATAGAAGCGAGGTTTATTGTCCTGTATACAGTTTTAACTATAATGGACAGAATTATATGGTATGTAACGAGGTATATACAAATAGTTTTATTCCCGCAGTTGGGCAAAGCTACGAGCTGTACATAAATCCAAATAATCCTATGAAGGTATATGAACCTCTTAGAACTATGCGCACAGGAGTGTATATGGCTATATTAGGATTGTTCATAGTATGCTTTATGTGCTTCGTGTTATTTATGATGAAATAGGCTTAAGAATCAAGGAGGATAAATTATGAACCCGATGATGTTGATGAAGATAAAAGGACTGATAGATAAATTTAAAACTAATCATCCTAAGGTACCGCTTTTCTTCAACGATGCTGCAAGAAGCATAGGAGAGGGAAGCATTATAGAGATTAGTATAACAACTGCTGAAGGTAGAAATCTGTGTACTAATATGAGAGTTACCAGAGATGATTTGGAGTTAGTTGAGCAGCTGAAGAATTTAAATAATTAATGAAATAAGTACAAAAGAGTAGGTAATTAATATGATATTAGGTGATGTGTCAAAAGGCAGAGAGAATAATCTTAACATTATGAGATTCGTGGCGGCAACGTTAGTAATATTTAGTCATTGTGTGCCATTTAGCTTAGGAAAAGGGCATTCTGACGTGCTAAATACATTTTCCAAGGGTGAGATGACCTTTGGTGGACTTGCTGTGAGTGTTTTCTTCTTGTTTGGTGGATTCCTAATAGCCAGGAGTGTTCAGAATTCCAAGACAGCAAAGGCATATTTTACCGCCAGAATCAGCAGGATATTTCCTTGCCTTTTTGTGGTTGTAGCACTTTGTGCTTTGGTGTTAGGGCCAATGCTGACTAATCTGTCGCTAAGTGAATACTATACAAATCCAGGTACCTACAAATATCTTTTAAACTCAGTATTTGTGTTGGTGCATAATCTTCCGGGAGTATTTACGGAGAATGTTTATGGAACAGCTGTAAATGGTCCTCTTTGGACTCTGCCTGTGGAGTTTTTATGTTACATAGCATGCTTTGTGGTATATAAGCTTGGACTTTTAGATGAGAAAAAGATGAAGTGGACTATACCTGTGGTTGTGGTTGGATATATAGGGGCAAGCGTTGTGCTTGGCAGTAACACTTTGCTTTTTGCGGCTGTGAGACCGGCCATATTATTTTATATTGGAATGCTTTGTTACGTGTACAGAGAAAAGATTAAGCTTAGTGGAAAGATTGCTATACTGTGTTTTATAGGATTTCTGCTCAGCTGTGTGTTGGGAATATTAAAGATAACAGTTTATTTTGTGTTGCCGTATGCGTTGCTTTATGTGGCATTTGGAACTAGGAAAAAACTGAGTAGTTTTGGATGTAAGGCTGAGATTTCCTATGGTATGTATCTGTTTGGAAGTCCTGTTCAGCAGACAGTTACTATGCTGTTTGGAGGAAGTATGATTCCTGCTTTAAACTTTCTTATAGCATTGCCTATAGATATATTACTTGCATACATTCTTTGTGTGGTCGTGGAACATCCTATAACAAGACTTATTCAAGAATCTAAGAAGAAGGAAAAGACTAATGGCTGATAATGAAAAGTTAATCAAAAAGTCAGATGTAATATTATTGGTTGTGGTTTTGACTATGGCATTATTTGCCGTGGTATATATTATGTCAGCTAAAGAAAAGGGAACAAAGCTGCGGATATCTGTGGATGGTGAAGTGATGGAGGAGTTCTATCTGTCTGAGGACAGAGAACATCAGATAACCACAGATAAGGGAGGAAATCTTGTTGTCATAGAAGATGGTGAGGTTGATGTAATAGAGGCGGATTGCCCAGACAAGGTGTGTGTAAATCATGTGCCTGTAGATGAAGTGGGTGAGACCATAATCTGCCTGCCACATAAGCTGGTGCTGGAGATAGTGGAGTAAATGAGCGATAACAGTAAAAATAAACAAACAAAAAGAACTAACAGGGATATTGCCTTAACCGGTGTGTTTATAGCTTTAGCTATGATTCTATCTTATCTTGAAAGCTTAGTTCCTGTAGGCTTTGCCGTTCCTGGAATAAAGCTGGGTCTGGCTAATCTGGTAACCATAGTTGCACTGTATAAGCTTGGATTAAAGGATACCATTATAATAAGCTTGGGAAGAATCCTTCTATCAGGAGTCTTATTTGGGAATATGATGGTAATTATCTATAGCTTGGCCGGAGCAGGTTTAAGTATACTGGTTATGGTGTTGGTCAAGAAAACTAAGATTTTCTCGGCCATGGGAGTGAGTATCTGCGGAGCAATAAGTCACAACCTAGGACAGATTATTGTAGCGGTAATAACTTTGGAAAATATGAATATAATGTACTATATGATTGTGCTTGCCATAGCGGGAGCAGTGGCAGGAACTATTATTGGAGTACTTTCCGGAATGATAATTAAGAATATTAGAATATAAAAAGATATTTGCTGTGGGATTAAGATACACCCGCAGCTTTTTTGTTGAGAAATAGCATATTTAGTAAAAGAATAAGATAATATCAGCAAAAAACACTAAATGTAGTTGCTATATCGTTTTATTTTGTTGTAAAAAGACGCAATATGTATTAAAATTAGATGGATATTATTTTTTAATTAGTGGGGTCGATAAAATGAAGTTTACTTTTAAAGGTGGAATCCATCCTTATGAGGGTAAGGAACTCACAGAGGATAAGGATGTAAAAGAGTATCTTCCTAAGGGAGATATGGTGTATCCACTAAGTCAGCATATTGGCGCTCCTGCAAAGCCTGTGGTGAAAAAAGGCGACAGAGTTTTGGTAGGTCAGCTTATAGCTGAGGCTGGTGGATTTGTTTCTGCGAATATTCATTCGGCAGTATCAGGAACTGTTAAGGTGATTGAGAATCGTTTAACCGCTTCCGGTTCAAAGGTTAATTCCATTGTTATTGAAAATGATGGGCTTTTTGAGGAGGCTGATTTTGCAGCTAACGCAAATGATAAACCCCTTGATGAGCTTACAAAGGAAGAGATATTGGATGCAGTTAAGGCAGCAGGTGTTGTTGGTATGGGTGGAGCCGGTTTCCCGACTCATGTAAAGCTTAGTCCAAAGGAGCCTGAGAAGATTGACACTATCATCGTGAATGCATCAGAGTGTGAGCCTTATCTCACATCAGATTACAGAAGAATAATAGATGAGAGTGACAAGGTTATCGGTGGTCTTGAGATTGTATTGAAGTTATTCCCTGGTGCAAAGGGAATTATCGGTATAGAGGATAATAAGCCAAAGGCTATAAAGCTTTTAAAGGAGAAGCTTGCGGGAAGAACAGATATTATTGTGAATGCCCTTAAGACAAAGTATCCTGAGGGAGCAGAGCGTCAGCTTATTTATGCTAATACAGGAAGATATATTAATTCCAAGATGCTTCCGGCAGATGCAGGCTGTATCGTACATAATGTTGATACAGTTTATGCTATATATGAGGCAGTGAGAGAGGGAAGACCTCTTATAGATAGAATAGTAACAGTATCAGGAGATGCGGTGGTTGAACCTGCTAACTTTGTGGTTAGAATAGGTACATCCTATAAGGAGCTTATTGAGGCTGCAGGCGGAACTAAGGAGATGCCTGCTAAGATAATTTCCGGTGGACCTATGATGGGTAGAGCCATATACGATACTGATATTCCTGCTATGAAGTCAACTTCAGCCATACTGTGTATGTCAAAGGACGAGGTGGCAGAATTTGAGCCAAGTGCATGTATCAGATGTGGAAGATGCGTGGATGTATGTCCAGGTAGAGTTATGCCTAATGCACTGGCAAATGCAGTAGAGAGAGATGACATGGATACATTTATGTCCTTAGATGGTATGGAATGTTGTGAGTGTGGATGTTGCTCATATGTTTGTCCTGCCAAGAGACATTTGACACAGACTATAGCCGGTGCAAGAAAGCTGGTTCTTGCAAGCCGTAAGAAATAAGAGGAGGAAAGATAGATGGAAGATATGAAATTAAAAATATCCGCTTCTCCTCACGTGAGAAGTAAAGCAACCACATCTGACATTATGTTTGATGTTATTCTTGCTTTAGTTCCTGCCACAGCCTTCGGCGTGTACCAGTTTGGCTTTTCAGCAGGAGTTTTGGTTGCAGTTTGTATAATTACTGCAGTTTTAGCTGAGATGATATATCAGAAGGCTATGCACAAGAAGGTTACTGTAGGTGATTACTCAGCAGTGGTAACAGGTTTGTTGCTTGCTCTTAACCTGCCACCTACCCTCCCTTGGTGGATGGCTATGTTAGGAACAATATTTGCCATAATTGTGGTAAAACAGTTATTTGGAGGCCTGGGACAGAATTTTATGAACCCAGCCCTTGCCGGAAGATGCTTTTTGGTGCTTTCCTTCGGCTCATATATGACTAACTTTGTATTAGATGGTGTAACACAGGCTACGCCACTTGCAAATCTTAGAAATGGTTTAAATGTTAATATCAAGGATATGTTCTTTGGATATACAGCAGGTACTATAGGAGAGACTTCAACCCTTGCACTTTTAATAGGTGCCGCATATCTCCTTATTAAGAGAGTTATCAGTCCAAAGATTCCACTTATATACATTGGAACTCTTGCAATCTGTGTTGCAATTTATGCAGCAACAAAGGATTACGATGTAGTTGAGTATACTCTTGCACATCTTTGCGGTGGCGGACTTATGCTTGGTGCATGGTTTATGGCAACTGACTATGTAACTTCGCCGATTACAGCAAGCGGTAAGGTTTTATTCGGTATAATACTTGGATTGCTTACTTTTGTGCTTAGAATATTTGGTGGTACCCCAGAGGGTGTATCCTATGCAATTATTATTTCTAACCTTCTTGTTCCACTTATAGAAAAGGTTACAGCTCCTAAGTCCTTTGGTTATGGCGCAGACACAATAAAGGAAGAGAAGAAGGCTAAGAAGGCTGAAGAAAAGGCTACTAAGAAATCAGAACAAAACGCGGATGCAGCTGAGGAAGATAAGGCTGAGACAAAGCCGTCTAAGTTCGACGTTAAGGGCTTTGTAAATGCTATAGTGGTTCTCTCGGTAATTTCAGTAGTTATGGGAGCTGCCCTTGCAGTTGTTAATAACGTGACTAAGGAGCCTATTGCTAAGACTAAGCAGGAAGCAAAGGAGGCTGCCAGCAAGAAGGTATATCCTACAGCAGCCAATATTGCTACAAGCGATAAGGTAGATTATGAGGCTATTAATGAAGTAGTTCATCAGCTTGGATATTCATCGGTTGATATAGATGAGTTAGCTGTTGCTCTTGATTCATCAGGCGCTCAGCTTGGTTATGTTGTTACAGCAACTACATCAGAGGGCTATGGTGGAGATATTCAGATAATTATAGGTGTTAGCGTAGATGGAACTGTTCAGGGATTAGACTTCCTTGTGTTAAATGAGACTGTTGGCTTTGGTCTTAATGCAAAGGAACCTGAATTTATAGATCAGTTTGTTGGTCAGCAGGTCCTAACCTTTGAGTACACTAAGACCGGTGCTAGCGGTGAAGGTCAGGTAGATGCGATCTCTGGTGCTACAATCACCACATCAGCAGTAGTGGATGCAATCAATGCATCTGTAATGATTGTTAACTTGTTAGGAGGTGTGGAGTAATGGGTAAATTAACAGAGAGATTATACAACGGTATAGTCAAGGAGAATCCAACCTTCGTTCAGATGCTTGGTATGTGTCCAACTCTTGCGGTTACTACATCAGCTATTAACGGTATAGGAATGGGTCTTGCAACCACAGTAATCCTTACACTTAGTAACCTGTTTATATCATTGCTTAGAAAGGTGATTCCTGACAAGGTTAGAATACCGGCGTATATAGTTATAATTGCTTCATTTGTTACTATAGTTCAGTTTGTAATGGAGGCATTTGTTCCAAGCCTTTATGCAAGTCTAGGATTATTTATACCTCTTATAGTAGTTAACTGTATTATCTTAGGTCGTGCAGAGGCAT
This sequence comes from Lachnospiraceae bacterium, assembly GCA_017463225.1. Lineage (GTDB taxonomy): Bacteria > Bacillota > Clostridia > Lachnospirales > Lachnospiraceae > Coprococcus_C. The sequence goes on from JAFTPO010000067.1 coordinate 26,247, forward strand.
ATGCTTCAAAGAACAAGCCACTTCCATCAATATTTGACGGAATAGGTATGGGACTTGGATTTACAGTTGGACTTACATGTATTGCTATGGTTAGAGAGCTTCTTGGAAGTGGTAGTGTATTTGGTTTTGAATTATTTTCAACTCCGATATCAATATTCATAAATCCACCGGGAGCATTCTTGGTTCTTGCATTCCTGATAGCATTTCTTAACTACAGAAATATCAAGAAGGCTAAGAAGGCTGGGGAGAAGCCGGAGCTTTGTAAGCTTGCTGACTGTGCAAACTGTCAGAATCATGCCTGTGCAGGTAAGATAGGAAAGGAGGACTAAGCTATGAATGTTATATTATTTGCTATATCAGCAGCATTAGTAAGCAACGTAGTGCTTAGCCAGTTCATGGGTATATGTCCTTTCCTTGGAGTATCTAAGAAGGTAAGTACTGCAGCAGGTATGGGAGCAGCTGTTATGTTCGTTATGACTATAGCATCAGCTGTTACCAGTGCAATTTACTATTATATTTTAGTACCATTTGAATTAGCGTATTTAAACACTATTGTGTTTATACTTGTTATAGCAGCATTAGTTCAGTTTGTAGAGATGCTTTTAAAGAAGATGGTTCCAAGTATTTATAAGGCCCTTGGTGTGTATCTTCCAATTATCACAACAAACTGTGCAGTGCTTGGTATCGCCTTAGTAAATGTTCAGAAGGAATTAAGTGTTTTGATGAGTACCTTAAATGGATTATTCTCAGCATTGGGATTTGCTATAGCGATTATAATTCTAGCAGGTATCAGAGAGAAGATTGAGGCAAACGATGTTCCTGAAAGCTTTAAGGGAGCTCCTATTGTTCTTATAACAGCAGGACTTATGGCTATGGCTTTCATGGGATTAGCAGGCAT
>JAFTPO010000068.1 GCA_017463225.1 Lachnospiraceae bacterium
AACAATGAAGGACATAAGATTGGAGGGACAGCTTCTTAGTACTAAAGGAAGCTTATAATTATTATGAATAAGATAAAGCTTATTGGTAATATCAGCATTCCATATTCCGAGCCTAAGGAAAAAGTAGAGATTGCAAACTACTTTAAGAAAATAGGAGTAGATGAACTCATATATAACGGTGAGGGTTCTTATGAGGAATATGTTGAAGAAATAAAATATATTACCAAAAACACTGATTTACCTCTAAATGTAAATATTATTGCAAAGAGATTTGATGATATTAAATACACATTATATGCAGGTGTAAACAGAGTTTGTTGCTATGATTTAGATGGTGCATCCACATCTGTAGAGCTTGATTTGATTAACGAGAGCTCTCTTAGATTTGGCAAGGAGAAAATATTTATCAGCACCCAGTTTAGAGACGGCAGACTTGATATTGGTGATTTAAAGGAATTTAAGCTTTTTGGTGCCGGTGGTTTCTTTATAAACGATTATAACGAAGCTAATATACAGGAGTTGAAAGACTTTATCAGCGAAGTTCAGCTTCCTATAGCTGTAAATACTGCTTGTTTAACCACAGATAAAGAGATTTCCGGAATGCTTGATGCTACAAAGGAATTAATTGAAGCAGGAGTGGATACACTTATTATAAACTATACCGGCTACACTAGCCAGGAAGAGGATCCTACATCAGATTTCGTTAGTGGAATTAAAGCATTAATCGCCAAGGATTTAAACAAAGATGTAAATGCTCTGGCCTTCGAAGAGTTCAAGCTTAATTCAGATGGACTTATACCTGTAATTGCTCAGGATTATAAGACTGGTGATGTTCTTATGATGGCATACATGAATAAGGAAGCCTATGAAAAAACTCTTGAGACAGGAACCATGACTTACTTTAGTCGAAGCAGACAGTCCCTTTGGGTAAAGGGTGAAACCAGTGGACATTTCCAATATGTTCAGGAGCTAATTATCGACTGTGATAAGGATACAATTCTTGCAAAGGTAAAGCAAATAGGTGTTGCCTGTCATACAGGAAGTCCAAATTGCTTCTTTACTCCACTTTATAAGAAGGAGTATGACAGCGTTAATCCATTAAAGATCCTTGAAGAGGATTATGATATTATCGTCAACAGAAAGAACAATCCTAGAGAAGGTTCTTACACAAATTATCTCTTTGAAAAAGGTTTAGACAAGATACTAAAGAAGGTTGGAGAGGAAGCTACAGAGATTATAATTGCAGCTAAGAATCCTAATCCGGAAGAGATAAAGTATGAGATGGCTGATTTCTTATATCACGCTATGGTGCTTATGGTTGAAAAGGGTGTAACCTGGGACGATGTAGTTAGAGAACTGGCTAATAGGAGGTAAGTAATATGGGTGCATTAATCAGTGAATTATTATTATATTTAGTAAAGTTTATTCTTTTCCTTGCCTGTGCATTTGTTGGCATTAAGGTTGGTGGAAAGGTTAGAGCAAATAAGAATGCAAAGCTTGCAGCTGAAAGCAAGGAATAGTAACTAGGAGGATTTTTAACGTGAAGAACTACGGTGTAAATGAACTTAGAAAGATGTTTTTGGAATTCTTTGAGAGCAAGGATCATCTTAAGATGAACAGCTTTTCACTTATTCCACATAACGATAACAGCTTACTTTTGATTAATTCAGGTATGGCTCCTTTAAAGCCTTATTTTACAGGTCAGGAGATTCCACCAAGAAGAAGAGTAACAACATGTCAGAAATGTATTAGAACAGGTGATATTGAGAATGTTGGTAAAACTGCAAGACATGGTACATTCTTTGAGATGCTTGGTAATTTCTCATTTGGCGATTACTTTAAGAATGAGGCTATTGAATGGACATGGGAATTTTTAACTGAGGTTGTAGGACTTGATCCTAATAGACTTTATCCATCAGTATATCTTGAGGATGACGAGGCCTTTGATATATGGCATAGAAAGATTGGTATTGCCCCAGAGAGAATATTCAAATTTGGCAAAGCAGATAACTTCTGGGAGCATGGTGCTGGTCCTTGTGGTCCATGTTCTGAGGTTTACTATGATAGAGGCGAGAAGTACGGATGTGGAAAGCCAGATTGTACTGTAGGCTGTGATTGTGACAGATACATGGAGGTTTGGAACAACGTATTTACTCAGTTTGATAACGATGGCAATAATAATTATGTAGAGCTTGATCAGAAAAACATTGATACAGGTATGGGTCTTGAGCGTCTTGCTGTAGTAGTTCAGGATGTTGACTCAATTTTTGATGTAGATACCCTTAAGGCACTAAGAGATAAAATCTGTGAAATGGCTGGTGCTACATATAAGGCTGATGAGAAGAAGGATGTTTCAATCAGACTTATTACTGACCATATTCGTTCCGTAACATTTATGACTTCAGATGGTGTTCTTCCATCAAATGAGGGAAGAGGTTATGTATTAAGAAGACTTCTTAGACGTGCCGCAAGACACGGAAGAATGCTTGGTATTAAGGATATGTTCCTTGCTGAGCTTTGTAAGACTGTTATCGAGTGTTCTAAGGATGCATATCCTGAGCTTCTTGAGAAACAGGAGCATATATTTGCTACACTTAACAAGGAAGAGGAAAGCTTTAATAAAACTATCGACCAGGGACTTGCAATCCTTAGTGGCTATGTAGAGGATATGAAGTCAAAGGGTGAAAATCAGCTTAGTGGCGAAAATGCATTTAAGCTTTATGATACTTATGGCTTCCCACTTGACCTTACTAAGGAAATCCTTGAAGAAACAGGAATGACTGTTGATGAGGATGGCTATAAGGAGTGTATGGAAATCCAGAGAACAACAGCTAGAAAGGCCCGTAAGGTTTCAACGTATATGGGCGCTGATGCGACTATTTACGAGGAGCTTCCTGTAGAGCTTGTAACTGAATTTGATGGATATAATAAGCTTATTATTGAGGCTAAGGTAGTTGCTATGACTACAGAGGATGCTGTAGTAGATACATTATCAGAGGGTACAAACGGCTCAATTCTTACTGATGTAACTCCATTCTATGCTACTATGGGTGGACAATGTGGAGATTCAGGTATTATCAAAACTGCAAATGGTACATTTGTAGTTAAGGATACTGTTAAGGTTGTAGGTGGAAAAATTGCACATGTAGGATATGTTGAGAGCGGAGAGATTAAGGTTGGAGAAACAGCAACTCTTTCTGTAGATGAAAACCAGAGAGGTCTTACATGTAAGAACCATTCAGCAACTCATCTTCTTCAGAAGGCACTTAAGACTGTACTTGGTGGACATGTTGAGCAGGCTGGTTCCTATGTAGCTCAGGATAGACTTCGTTTTGACTTCACTCACATCCAGGCTATGACTAAGGATGAGATTGCCCAGGTTGAAGCTATTGTCAATGCTGAAATAGAGAGAGATTTAGCTGTAGAAACAGCTGAAATGTCTATAGAGGATGCTAAGAAGACAGGAGCTATGGCACTTTTCGGAGAAAAGTATGGCGAGACCGTTCGTGTTGTTAGCATGGGAGAGTTCTCTAAGGAGCTTTGTGGTGGTACTCACGTACCAAATACAGGTGTTATCGGCACATTTAAGATAATTTCAGAGCAGGGTGTTGCTGCCGGAGTAAGAAGAATAGAAGCACTTACATCTAAGGGTGCATTTGATTACTATAAGAAATTAGAGGATGAGCTCCACGCTGCAAGTATTGCAGCTAAGACAGAGCCAGCTAAGCTTACAGAGAAGATTGAGTCTATGCTTGCTGAGATTAAGGCTCTCAATGCAGAAAACCAGAAGCTAAAGGATAAGATGGCTAAGGAATCTGTAGGAGATGTAATGAGCAACGCTGTTGAAATTGGATCATTTAAGGTACTTCCTGTAAATGTTAGTGGTATAGATATGAACGCTCTTAGAAACCTTGGAGATGACTTAAAGGCTAAGATTGGTTCTGGAGTTGTTATTCTTGCATCAGATATGGATGGTAAGGTTAACTTAATCGTTATGGCTACAGATGATGCAGTATCAGCTGGTGCTCATGCAGGAAATATTGTTAAAAAGATTGCACCTATGGTAGGTGGCGGTGGCGGTGGCCGTCCAAATATGGCTCAGGCTGGTGGTAAAGACCCTGCCGGCATTACAAATGCACTTGCTGCCGGAGTAGAGGAAGCAAAAGCACAGCTTGGATAAAATAATTTAAATTACAGGTTTAATGACTTTAGAATAAAATATTTCTATAATTTCATTAAGCGATGTTGCTTTATTATTTTAGTATATGGAGGATTGTATTATGGCATTAGTACCTACCGTCGTTGAGCAAACAAGTAGAGGAGAGCGTGCATACGACATTTATTCAAGACTTTTAAAGGACAGAATTATATTCTTAGCTGATGAGGTTAATGACACTACAGCAAGCCTTGTTATAGCTCAGTTATTATTCTTAGAGTCTGAGGATCCAAATAAGGATATCAGTCTTTACATCAACAGCCCTGGTGGTTCAGTTAGCGCAGGATTCGGAATCTATGACACTATGCAGTACATAAAGTGTGATGTTTCCACTATCTGTGTTGGTATGGCTGCATCTATGGGAGCATTTCTTTTAGCCGGAGGAACAAAGGGCAAGAGAATAGCACTTCCTAATTCAGAGATTATGATACATCAGCCACTTGGTGGAGCAAAGGGTCAGGCTTCAGATATGAAGATTCATGCTGATCATATAATTAAGACCAGAGATAAGCTTAATAAAATATTAAGTGCAAATACAGGTCAGCCAATAGATGTAATAGAGAGAGATACTGAGAGAGATAATTTCTTATCTGCTGAGGCAGCTCTTGAGTATGGTTTAATAGACCACATCTTTACTAGCAGAAGCTAAGATAATTTAAGGATAAATATACCTAATTTATGGTATATTTATCCTTAATTATTTTTATTTACCTAGAAAGCTCCCCTTGTGTTGGTATGTTCTGGTAGAAAATGTAATTAATTTCATTTTTTTGTTGACGAAAAAATTAAATGTGTTATAATAATTGATGTGCGATTTGGAGGTAAACCCAAACAGTTGTATAGCACGTAATTAGATATTTCGCAACTGGAGGGAGGTTGAGGATAGTATGTCAAACGTAATAGTTAAAGAGAACGAGACTTTGGATAGCGCTCTTAGAAGATTTAAGAGAAACTGTGCTAAGGCTGGTATTCAGCAGGAGATTCGTAAGAGAGAGCATTACGAGAAGCCAAGCGTTAAGCGTAAGAAGAAGTCAGAGGCTGCTAGAAAGCGTAAGTTTAAGTAATTAAAACAATTATTATAAAGAGTTACCTGAATAGGTAGCTCTTTTTTTGTTATAAAAAACAATATACAAGAATACACTAATAAAAAACGGTTTTCATATATGGTAAAAGCTATACTTATAGATACAAAATCTCTATATATTGAGGGATATAAATCTATTGAATATTTTGATGATTATAAGATAATAATTTCTTTGAACAAAAGAAAATCATTACAAATCTCCGGTCAACAATTAGTAATTGACTCCTTTGGGAATTACAATCTAAAAATTACAGGAATCATTGATTCAATACAATACATTAATAATTAGTAACGAGGTGCTTTATGTTTCATTCATTAAAAAAATGGTTAATAGGTCAAATACTTATAAATATTAAAGGTGCATCAAAAGATCGTTTATTAAATATGTGTAAAAAAAATGATATACCATTTGAGAATCTAAAGCTCATAGATGATGGTTATAGCATGCAGCTTTCTACATCAGGCTATAAAGAGTTGATGGTATTTAAAGAAAAAATTAAATCTGATTGCACTATAGAGGTAGTAAATAAAAATGGACTACCTCATTTCTTTTTTAAATATAAAAAGAGAAAAATATTTGCTATATGTTGCATTATATTTTTAATTAGCGTTTATTGCTTTACATATTTCATATGGAATATATCAATAAGTGGTACCTCAACTTATACCAAGGAAGAAATTCTAAAAGATGTAAAGAATAACCATGTAAAATTAGGCTCTCCGAAATCGGATATTAATTGTAATGAATTAGAGAAGCAACTGCGAAATAAATACGATAATCTTGCATGGATAAGCTGTCAGATAAAGGGTACAAATCTAATTATAAATGTTGAAGAAACTGTGCCTAATAATGAAGTTATAAAATATGAGAAGCCCTGTAATATTATCGCTCATAAAGATGCCATAATCACCAAAATTGTAACTAATAAGGGGAGCAGAGTGGTTAATCTGGGAGATAAGGTTAACAAAAACGATATTCTAATAACAGGTGCGGTAAATGTATATAATGAGTATGATGAGTTACTTGAAACCAATTATTTGTCTGCCAAGGGTCAAATATTAGGTATAGTTGAGTACAATTACTATGATGAATTTTCTTTAGAGAACAGTGATAAGGTTTATACAAACAATACAACCTCAAGCTACAGTATATATTTTAAAGACAGTATAGTAAAACTTCCATTTGGTAAGGCTAAATATAATAGCTATGACACAGTAACTGAAGACAATAAGTTAAAGCTATTCGGAGACCTTTATCTTCCCTTAGGTTTTTATAAAACAACCTATAAGGAGTACGATGTGAGTAATGTTTCTTTAAGTCAAGAAGAAGCTTCTGCCAAAGCAAAGGAACGTTTGATAATATATATAGATAATTTAAAGAAAAAAGGGGTGTCAATCCTTGAAAATAATGTTACAATAAGCTTTGTAGATGGTAAATGCATAGCTAAAGGTATCATTAAATGTGAAGAATCCATAGGTATACCATCAGAATTAGAAATCATCAAGGAGGAAGAACAGATTCAATGAGTTCATATTCCCAGAGCATAAGTATTCCTGCTGAACACATCCAGAACATATTTGGTCAATTTGACAGGAATATTAAAAATATTGAGAAAGCTTATCATGTCACCATCGTTCTTAGAGGAGACTCTCTTAAGATTGCCGGTGAAGAGGATAATGTTAATAAAACTATCTCTGTTATAGAGCAGATGGTTAATCTCTCTAAGACAGGAAATATAATTACTGATCAAAATATTAACTATGCTGTGTCACTTTCTAAAACAGGTGAGGAAAAGCTTGTAACAGAGCTTGATAAGGACACAGTTTGTCATACTATAAATGGCAAGCCGGTGAAAGCAAAAACCATGGGTCAGAAAAAATATTTAGATGCAATAGATAAGAATATGATTGTCTTTGGCGTCGGTCCTGCAGGAACAGGTAAAACATATCTGGCTATGGCTAAAGCTATTACAGCTTTTAAAAACAATGAGGTCAATCGTATAATCTTAACAAGACCTGCTATTGAGGCAGGAGAAAAGCTTGGATTTTTACCTGGTGACCTTCAAAGCAAGGTTGATCCTTACTTAAGACCTCTCTACGATGCTCTATATGAGATTATGGGTGCAGAAAGTTTCCTTAAGAATATGGAGAAAGGCCTTATTGAGGTAGCTCCTTTAGCATATATGAGAGGACGAACCTTAGATAATGCTTATATTGTTTTAGATGAGGCACAAAATACAACCCCTGCCCAGATGAAGATGTTTCTTACCAGAATCGGTTTTGGCTCTAAGGCCATCATCACCGGTGATTTATCACAGAAGGACTTACCAAAGGAAGCTCAATCAGGCTTAGAGGTTGCACTCAAGGTATTAAATAGAATTGATGATATTTCCATCGTTGAGTTTTCCAGTGATGATGTTGTCAGACATCCTCTTGTTCAGAAGATTGTCAGTGCCTATGAAGCATATGAGGAAAAGCAGGAAAAGGACAAGCTTAAATACAAGAAAAAAGATATGACAACCAAAGATAAAGCTAACAGTAATTCCACAAAAAGGAAAACTGCTAAAACTTGATAACCCACTATAAATGTAGTATAATAGACGAGGTATTTTATGAGTATTTATATTGAAAATGAATTAGATACAGATATATCCCAGGAATACTATGATATTGCAAAAGATATAATTGAAGCAGCCATAGATTTTATGGATTGCCCATATGAATGTGAAGTGAATGTAATATTCACTGACAATGATGGTATTAGAGAGATAAATAAGCTTCATCGAGACTTAGATTCTCCTACAGATGTGTTATCATTTCCTATGTGTAGCTTTGATAAGATAGGTGATTTTGATTCTTTAGAGGACAACCCTTTAGAGTATTTTAATCAGGATACCGGAGAGCTTATGCTGGGGGATATAATTCTTAATATTGACAGAATAAAGTCACAGGCTATGGAATATGGACACACTAAGCGTAGAGAAGCAGCGTTTCTAACAGCTCACAGTATGTTACATCTTTTTGGATATGATCATATTGATGATGAAGAACGTATCATCATGGAGGAAAAGCAAGAAGAAATATTAACTAAGAAAGGATACACCAGAGATGATAAAAAAGACATTGATTAAAACATCACTTACCAGCCTTATGCTTTCTATGGCATTACTTGCTGGATGTGGTAAGGATAAAGAGACTACAACAGAGGCTACGACTACTGAAGCAGTTATAAATATTGAAGCAGAGCAGACTATGTCTGATCCTTCAAATATTTCTGTTGTAACAAAAGAAGGTTATGTTATAAACGAACTGACAGGAGAATGGATTGACGAATCCTTAGAGCATCAGCGACCAATATGTATTATGATTAACAATATCATTGATGCTATGCCACAATCAGGTATCTCACAGGCTGACATTACTTATGAGATGATGGTTGAGGGTGGTATTACCAGATATCTGTGTGTATTCAAGGATTATTCCGACATAGGAAAGCTTGGTCCTGTAAGAAGTGCAAGACCATATTATGTTAGAACTACAATGATGCTTAATGGTATTTATACTCATTATGGATGGTCAAATGTTGCTCATGAGTTAATATTTAACACAGGATTAAACAATCTTAACGGTGTTTCCGGAGAGAGTGGAATAGTATTTTACAGAGACTCATCAAGATATGAGCCACATAACGTGTATACAAACTCAGATATGATTAATGCAGGTATAGATTATATGGGTTATCAGAGAACCTACTTTGATGACTATGAGAAGACCTTTAGCTTTAATACAGAAGACACCGATTTATCATCAGGTTCAACAGCCAATACAGTTGATGTCTCATTCGGTTACTACACTCCATGGTTTGAGTATGATTCATCATCTAAGACATATAAGAGATTCCAGTACGGCGAAGCTCAGATAGATGACCAGACCGGAGAGCAGCTTGCATATAAGAACGTTGTATGTATATTTACAGTTTATAATGATATAGGTGATGGTCTTTACGATATTGATTGGACAACCGGTGGAGATGGATACTATATCACAAATGGTAAATATGTACCAATTACTTGGAAATACGAGAATGACAAGGTAAAATACTATGATCAGTCAGGTTCACCACTTAAGATGAATCCAGGAAATAGCTTCATTGAAGTTATACCAAATGACACAGGTTCAGTAAGTTTTGAATAATTAGATATATTTATGAGAATAATTTCTTCAAGAGATGATTACATGACGTTGATTACATAACTGTAATTCATGGAGGTGATTACATTGAAGAAATTATTTTTATATATCATTTTTTATGCGTGTTTGTTTCTTATAACCTTTAATATTTTTCACTATATATTTGAAAACCAATTATTATAAGAGGTGTTTATGTACGATTTGTGTATCATAGGCGGTGGAGCTGCAGGTATTAGCTGCGCTATAACAGCTGGCAGGTTGGGACTAAAGGTATTATTAATTGAAAAAAATAATAAGCTTGGAAAGAAGCTATATGCTACCGGAAACGGAAAATGTAATCTTACAAACGATTATATGGATTTAAAGATGCATTATAATTCTGCAGATAAAAACTATTTCCATATTATAAGCAAAATATATGACGATGCTTTTAGTAAAGCAACTCCTAATGAACAAATTAAAGAATTTGTAGCTTCTTTAGGCCTTCATACCATTTCAAACAACAATTATATATACCCACAATCAGCTCAGGCATCATCGGTTGTCTGGGCAATGGTTGATGAGTTAAATCATCTAAATGTTGATATTCGCCTTAAAACAGAAATAATTGATATAACATACAAAGAGTCATATTTCGAAATAAAATCCCAAAATGAGGCCTTTAAAACTGTTCAAACGGTACTTGCAAACGGTGGTGCATCCTATGCAGCTTTAGGCGGAAGTCTAAGTGGATATAAGCTATGCGAAAAACTAGGACATACCATTACTCCCATACGTCCATGCCTGTGTGGTCTTAAAGTAAAAGAAGACTTAACAGACATCGCAGGAGTAAGAGCTAATTCCAAGATATCACTACATCTAAACAACAGAGTAATATCTGAAAGCAAAGGAGAGCTTCAATTTACAAAGGAAGGTCTATCGGGAATATGTATATTTGAGATTTCTTCCAATGCAGGTGCCATTCTTCAAGAAAAAGAACATCCACAAGTTGTTGTGAATCTTTTAGATAATGATGATACAGATACCACATATAACAAATTTATAGAGCAAATTAGCTCTGAAGCTCACAATCACAGAACTATTCAAGGATTCTTAAACGGTTTTATCAATGACAAGCTGGCGTATTATGCATGTAAGCTCAATAAAATTGATCCTAAGGCTAAGCTTGTTGAAATTCCTGGAAAGCTGCTTTTACAGCTTGCAGATACACTGAAGGCTATGAGCTTTAATATAAACGATTTATATGATTATGATATGGCCCAATTAACAGCCGGAGGAGTATCTATAAGCGAAATCAATTCCAACACGCTAGAATCTAAGATAGTAAATGGTCTATACATAACAGGAGAGTTGTTAGATATTGATGGCATATGCGGAGGCTACAACCTTACATTTGCCATATTATCCGGTATAAAGGCGGGAAAGAGTGCATATGTTAAGAATCAGTCAAATTAAGGTTCCTATTAAACATAATAGAGAACATATAGAAAATAAAATACATAAGCTAATAAGAACTAAGGACTTTACCATACAAAAAATAATAAAAAAATCTATAGATGCCAGAGATAAATCTGCACTTATTTATATATATACAGTTGATATTAAGCTTAATTCAGGTAAAGAAAATGAAATACTTTCGAAATCAGGTAACAATAAAAATATTATGTCTACTAGCGACACAAAATACCAGCTACCTTTTTCAAATACTCTAACTAGTTTTAACAGACCTATAATAATAGGTGCAGGTCCAGGAGGATACTTTTGTGGTTTATATCTTGCCAGAATGGGTTTTATGCCAATTATATTCGAGCGTGGCAAGTCAGTAGAGGAAAGAAGCAAAGTTGTAAACGAATTCTGGGAAGGAAAACCAATTAACAAAGAGTGTAATGTTTCCTTTGGTGAAGGCGGTGCTGGAACCTTCTCCGATGGTAAACTTAACACTGGAATTAAAGACAAATCAGGACGTATTAATGCAGTTATAGATGACTTTATATGCTTTGGTGCTCCTGAAGACATCGGTTATTTAAATAAACCTCATATAGGCACTGACGAATTAAAAACGGTGCTAAAAAACATGCGTCAGGAGATTATCCGACTAGGTGGAGAGATATATTTTGATTCCTGCTTTATAGATTATGAATTAACAAATAACTCACAAGACAAACCTATGTATACAGTTAAAATAAAGGATAATAATACTGGAGATATAGATACTTATGTAACAAACTCCCTAGTATTAGCCATAGGTCATAGTGCCAGAGATACATTTGAGATGCTTAATACAAACGGATTATATATGGAGCCTAAAGCATTTGCTATAGGTGTTAGAATCGAGCATCCTAGAGAGATGATTGACAACAGCCAATATGGTACAAGCTCAGATGCTAAACAGCTACCTGCAGCAGACTACAAGATGACCTTTAGGTCAAGCGAGGGCAGAAGTGTTTACAGCTTTTGTATGTGTCCGGGAGGTTTCGTTGTTAACGCATCATCTGATGATAGCCAAAGCGTTGTCAATGGTATGAGCAATCATGCTCGAGATGAAATTAATTCAAACAGTGCCATAGTTGTCAATGTAACACCTGAGGACTTCATAAACGAAGGCTTTGGTTCATATGGTGTATTGGCAGGTGTTGAATTTCAAAAAGCATACGAAAAGAAAGCATTTGAAGAAGGTAAGGGGATGATTCCCGTGCAGACCTTCGCTGATTTTAAAGCTAATATACCATCATCTAAGCTTGGAGATATTAAGCCAAATATCAAAGGAAGCTATACCCTGGCAAACCTTAATAATTGTTTGCCAGTATATGTAAATAATGCTATAATTGAGGGGATTTCTTACTATGACAGCAAACTTAAAGGCTTTGCCAGAGAGGATAGTGTATTATCCGGTATAGAGTCAAGAACCTCTTCTCCTGTTAGAATAGTAAGAGATGAAGCATATATGAGTTCATATCCGGGCATATTTCCATGTGGAGAAGGTGCAGGATATGCTGGTGGAATTACCTCAGCTTCGGTAGATGGAATTAAGATTGCCGAGGCCTGTGCAGCTTATTTGCTAGATAATTAACTCACAATATCACTAAGAAAGGTTATATATTATGAATCATAGAGAATTACTTAAGGACAAGAAAAAAATAGTTATAAAGATTGGTTCATCATCACTTATCCATGCTGAAACCGGTGGTGTAGACTTTAGAAAGCTTGAGAAGTTGGTTAGAATCATCTGTGACCTGAAAAACCAGGATAAGGATGTAGTTCTTGTTTCCTCAGGTGCTATCGGTGTTGGATGTCAGGCTCTTGGTCTTAAAACTAAGCCTAAGACAGTATCACTAAAGCAGGCATGTGCAGCTATCGGACAGGGACAGCTTATGATGATGTATCAGAAGCTATTTATGGAATATAATCACCTAGCTGCTCAGGTACTCCTTACCTTTGATGCAATCACAGATGAGGAGAGAAGAAGAAATGCTGAGAACACCTTAAATGAACTTCTTCAGCAGGATGTAATACCTGTAGTAAACGAGAATGATACTGTAGCTACAGAAGAAATTGAGTTCGGAGACAATGACACACTTTCAGCTATCGTTGCTAATCTTATCAACGCTGATTTACTTATATTACTTACAGACATTGATGGCTTCTATACAGATGATCCTCATAAGAATCCAGATGCTGTTAAGCTTTCAATTGTAACAGAGATTACTGAAGATCTTAAGAATATGGCTAAGGGTGCTGTAACAAGCTATGGAACAGGTGGAATGTCCACAAAGATTGCTGCAGCAAGAATCGCTGTAGATTCAGGCGCAGATATGGCTATACTTGATGCATCAAATCTTAATCTGATTAATTGTCTTATGGACGGTGATGACGTTGGAACACTATTCCTTGCCCACGACGTTCCTGACTTTGACACAGTAGACTTTATAATACATAAGGGATACCTTAAATAACTTATTAAGAGGACATTAATATGACTGATGAAGGTGTAAAGAGAATTAATGAATTATATCACAAGTCTAAAACTGCTGAAGGACTTACTCCTGAGGAAAAAGAGGAACAGGCAGCTTTAAGAAAACAGTTTGTAGAAGACTTTAAGCGCAATCTTAGAGGAACCTTAGACAATATTGATATAAAAGAAAAGGATGGCTCTATAACACATGTTAAGGACATACCTTTAAAGAAGAAAGAAAATAAGGAATAATCTCATGAATTTTAATATATCTAAGAAGGAAATAAGAGACACAATTTTAGATATTAGAAAAAGCTTTGATACAGACTACTTAAATCGCTTATCTACAGTTATCTGCAACAGGGTATTAAAGCAGCCTGTTTATAATAACTGTAAAGATCTAGTGATATATATGCCTATAAACAACGAGGTTAGCTTAGATATTCTTATGAATCAAGGAATTTGTGATGGTAAGAATATATGGTTACCCAAAGTAATTAATAAATCCATGGAATTCTATAGCTATAGCAAGGACACAAAGCTTATTAAGGGGGCCTATGGCATCTTAGAGCCTGATTCTGAGGAAATCTTAATTCCTGATAATAATACTCTGATTATTATGCCGGGAGCTGCATTTTCAGAGGATATGGGCAGAATAGGATATGGTGGAGGATATTATGACAAATATTTGGCTAAACATCCTTGCTGTAAAACCATAGCTGTTTGTTATAACTTTCAGATTATGCCTATGATACCAATGGATGAACATGATATAAAACCAGATATGATAATAAGCGATGACAATATATTTACCAATAAGGGGGATACATAAATGTTAAATGAATTAGGAGCAAAGGCAAAGGCAGCCTCAAGAGTTATGGCTCGTCTTAGCCAGAATGATAAAAATAATGCGCTTTTAGCTGTTGCAGATGCACTTGTTGAAAATGCAGCACCAATTATAGAGGCTAACAGCATAGACATGGACAATGCAAAGAAAAATGGCATGTCCGAGGCACTTTTAGACAGACTTTTACTAACTGAAGCAAGACTCGAGGATATGGCTATTGGTATAAGACAGGTTGTAAGTCTTGATGACCCTGTAGGTGAGGTTATCAGTATGAAGCAGCGTCCAAATGGTCTTATGATTGGCCAGAAGCGTGTTCCTATGGGTGTTATAGGAATAATATATGAGTCAAGACCAAATGTTACAGTTGACGCATTTGCTCTTTGCTTTAAGACAGGAAATGCTGTTATTCTTAGAGGTGGTAGCGACTGTATACATTCAAATATTGCCATGGTTAAGGTTATCAAAGCTGCCTTAGAAAAAGCCGGAGTAACCCCTGATGCAGTAAGTCTTATAGAAAACACTGACAGAGAGGTTGCTAAACAGTTTATGAAGCTTAACCAGTATATTGACCTTCTTATTCCAAGAGGTGGAGCTGGACTAATTAAAACTGTTGTTGAGAACGCAACTATACCTGTAATTGAAACAGGAACCGGTAATTGCCATATATACGTTGATAAAAGCGCTGATTTAGAAAAGGCACTTCCAATTATTAAGAA
>JAFTPO010000069.1 GCA_017463225.1 Lachnospiraceae bacterium
GAGGCATTCCTTCAGTTAAGTACACTTAAGATAGTTGCTCTCGGTCTTGTGGCATTTGCTTTTGGTACAGCTGCCGGAGTAATATTTGGTAAGATTATGTGCTGGGCAACAAAGGGTAAGGTTAATCCACTTATTGGTTCTGCTGGAGTTTCAGCGGTTCCGATGGCAGCAAGAGTTTCACAGAAGGTTGGAGCAGAATATGACCCTACTAACTTCCTTCTTATGAATGCAATGGGACCTAACGTTGCAGGTGTAATCGGTACTGCAGTTGCAGCAGGAACATTTCTTGCTATATTTGGTGTGTAATAAATAACAGGAGGTTAGATAAATGGCAGTAGAAAAGAAACCGGTAAAGATTACCGAAACTATATTACGTGATGCTCATCAGTCACTTATTGCTACAAGAATGACTACAGAGCAGATGCTCCCTATCATCGAGAAGATGGATAAGGTTGGATATCACTCAGTAGAGTGCTGGGGTGGTGCAACATTTGATGCTTCTCTTAGATTCCTCAAGGAGGATCCATGGGAGAGACTTAGAAAGATTAAGGATGGATTTAAGAATACTAAGCTTCAGATGCTTTTTAGAGGACAGAATATCTTAGGATATCGTCACTATGCAGATGATGTTGTAGAGTATTTTGTACAAAAGTCGATTGCAAATGGTATTGATATTATTCGTATATTTGACTGCTTGAATGATATTAGAAACCTTGAGACTGCAGTTAAGGCTGCTAATAAAGAAAAGGGTCATGCTCAGATCGCTCTTTCATACACATTAGGTGAGGCTTATACACTTGATTATTGGAAAGATATGGCGAAGAAAATTGAGGATATGGGTGCAAATTCTATTTGTATAAAGGATATGGCAGGTCTTCTTGTTCCATATAAGGCTACAGAGCTTGTAACTGCACTTAAGGAGAGTACTTCACTTCCAATTCAGCTTCATACACACTATACTTCAGGTGTTGCTTCTATGACTTATATGAAGGCTGTTGAGGCTGGCTGTGATATTATCGATACAGCTATGTCACCTATGGCACTTGGTACTAGTCAGCCTGCTACTGAGGTTATGGCTAAGGCATTTGAAGGAACAGAGTATGATCCAGGTTTTGATGAGAATCTTCTTGTTGAGATTGCTGATTACTTCAAGCCAATGAGAGAAGAGTGGTTAGCTAGCGGACTTCTTAATCCAAAGGTAATGGGTGTTGATATTAAGACACTTCTTTATCAGGTACCAGGTGGTATGCTTTCAAACCTTGTATCACAGCTTAAGGAGATGGGCGCTGAGGATAAGTTCCAGGAGGTTCTTGAGGAGGTTCCACGTGTACGTAAGGATTACGGTGAGCCACCACTTGTTACACCATCATCACAGATTGTTGGTACTCAGGCAGTTCTTAATGTTGTAACTGGTGAGAGATATAAGATGTGTACTAAGGAGTCTAAGGCTCTTGTTGCTGGTGAGTATGGTCAGTCAGTACTTCCAGTTGACCCAGAGGTAAGAAAGAAGGTAATTGGCGATCAGGAGCCTATTACTTGTAGACCAGCAGATCTTATTGAAAATGAGCTTGATAAGCTAGAGAAGGAGATGGCACAGTATAAGAAGCAGGATGAGGATGTTCTTACTTATGCTTTATTCCCACAGGTTGCTATGGACTTCTTTAAGTATAGAGAGGCTCAGGAGACAGGTGTAGATGCTACACTTGCTAATGCAGAGAATAAAACTTATCCAGTATAAGTTGTAATGTTTACAAGAGACGGAGTAGGTGCTTCCTGTTCCGTCTCTTAAAAATATGATGGAGTATGATATGAGTATAGAAGCAGTTAATGATAAAAAATATAATCGACTGAAAAAAGAAAAGAAGTTTGAGAAGAAAAAGTCGGTTTCGACTACAAAAATAATTGTTTTAGGTTTCTTGCTTGTAATTATAGTTGGAACTGTTCTGCTTTCTCTGCCAATTTCAGCTGTTAATGGTAAGGTTGATGTTTTAACGGCATTGTTTACGGCTACTACATCAGTATGTGTTACCGGATTGGTTGTTGTGGATACATTTTCTTACTGGACATTATTTGGCAAAGTTGTGATTTTAATTTTGATACAAATAGGTGGTATGGGCATTATTGCAATAATATGTGGTATGATGCTTGTATTACATAAAAAAGTAAACTTAAAAGAAAGAATGATTATACAGGATGCGTATAATCTCAACAATCTTCAAGGTGTTATTAGATTTGTAAAAAAGATTATAATTGGCACTTTTACCGTAGAGTTAATAGGTGCCTTGCTATATATGGTTGTTTTTATTCCTGAATTTGGTCTGGCTAAAGGAATATGGTTTTCAATATTTACCTCCATATCCGCTTTTTGTAATGCAGGAATTGATATCATTGGTCCTAGTAGCCTAATTCCTTATCAAAGCTCTCCATTGGTATTAATAACAACTATGATGTTGATTTTTAATAGTGGTATAGGTTTTGTTGTTTGGTGGGATGTTTTAGATATATTTAAAAGAGTGATAAAAAAAGAAATAAGACTTCGCGATTTTATTTCAAAGCTTTCGATCCATAGTAGATTAGTACTCTCGGTAACCTTTGCGTTGATTTTTACGGGTGCTACATTGATCTTTATATTTGAGTGTAAAAACGAAGGTACAATTGGTAATATGAATGTTTGTGATAAGATTCTTAATAGCTTATTTCAATCAATTACGCTAAGAACAGCCGGATTTGCTTCTTTTAATCAGGGTGAGCTTGAAGGTTCATCTGTGCTTGTCTGTATAGTACTGATGTTAATAGGCGGTTCCCCTGTTGGTACTGCAGGAGGTGTAAAAACTGTAACTGTTGCCGTATTAATATTTGCAGTTGTCGCCGTAGTTAAGGGAAGAAATGAAGCAATTGTATTTAATCGCAGTATAAATCAAGGATTGATTCGAAAATCTCTGGCTGTTGTACTTATTAGCTTGGTTGCGTTTGTATTGTTATCTCTTTTGTTAATGATTACAAATGATTTTTCGATGGATGATTCATTGTTTGAAGTTGCTAGTGCTATTGCAACAGTTGGTTTAACCAGAGGAATTACTTCTGAGCTGAATACAGTTGGCCGATTGATTATAATTGTTGGTATGTATCTTGGCCGAATTGGACCTATATCTATGTTTATTGCCTTTAGTAACAAGTATAGTATAAAAAATTCCATTCATTATGCTGAAGCAGAATTAATTGTTGGGTAAAATAGGAGGATGTTATGAAAAAATCATTTGCTGTTATTGGTCTTGGAAGATTTGGTAGAAGTATCGCCATGGAACTCAGTAATTTAGGAGCTGATGTTATGGTTATTGATAATGATGAAGAAAAGATTAACCGTCTGTCCGATTATGTAACTTGTGCTATTAATGTTGATGTATGTGATACAGATGCATTAAGCAGTACCGGAATAGCTAATATGGATGCTGTAATAGTTGCTATGGCAGATTATCTTGAACCCAGTATAATGAGTGTAATCACTGCAAAAGAATTGGGGGTTCCATTAGTTATAGCAAAGGCTAGGGATCATGTTACTGGAAGCATATATGATAAGGTAGGGGCAGATAAAGTAGTATTTCCTGAAAGAGAATCCGGCAAGAGAATTTCTAAACAACTGATGTGTGCAGATTTCTTAGAGTTTTTTGAATTGTCAGAAAGTGTTAGTCTTATCGAGTTATTACCTAGGAAAGAATGGGTTGGAAAATCTCTTAGAGAGCTTAATCTGAGAAGAGAATATAAAATAAATGTTATAGCTGTGAAGGAAAATGAGGATGTTAATGTTGTTATGGATCCGGATGAGCCATTAAAGGCTGATTCTCCGCTTATAATAACTATTAGAAAAGAAGACATGAAGAGGCTTATGTAATGGATAAGGTTATAATTATTGGTGGTGGTGCTGCAGGTATGATGGCAGGTATTGTACTTGCAGAAAAAGGATACAAGCCCATTATTGTTGAAAAAAATGAAAGACTAGGAAAAAAACTTTTCATTACAGGAAAGGGAAGATGTAATTTGACTAATTTCTGTGATGATGAAACTTTCTTTGAAAATATTGTTACTAATTCCAAATTTTTGTATAGCTGTTACGATAATTTTAAAACAAACGATACCATAGATTATTTTGAAAATCTCGGTCTTAGGATTAAGGTTGAGAGAGGTGGAAGAGTGTTTCCGGTTTCAGACCATTCTTCTGATGTTATAAGTGTTTTAGCTACTAAATTGAAAAGACTTGGTGTTGAAATACTTTACAATTCAGTAGTTACTGATATTATTACAGAAGATTATAGCATAGAGGATGAGAGTAAATTTACAAGCATAGTAAAGGGTATTGAGTATCTAGATGAATTTAACAAAAAAAGGACTATAGAAACAAATTACATTGTAGTTGCTACCGGAGGACTGTCATATCCTTTAACCGGTTCTACCGGTGATGGGATTAAATGGGCTCAAAATATGGGATTAAAAATAATTGACCCTAAACCTGCGTTAGTACCTATGGAGATAAAGGAAGATTTTTGTAGAGAGCTAATGGGATTATCTTTGAAAAATATCTCTTTATCATTTATTGCTAAAGTGAAAGGGAAAGATAAACAGGTATATAATTCCTTTGGTGAGATGTTATTTACACATTTTGGAATAAGTGGTCCGGTAGTATTAAGTGCATCATCTTATTTGACAAAATATATTAATGAAGGTTTTAGAGCCAGACTTGATTTAAAGCCTGCTTTAAGTTATGAACAGCTTAATGATAGAATTCTTAGAGACTTTTCTAATAGTTTAAATAAACAATTTAGAAATTCTTTAGATAATCTGCTTCCTAAAAAGCTTATTCCTGTTATAATAAATCTTGCTCAAATTGATCCATATAAAAAGGTTAATGAGATTACTAAAGAGGAGAGAAATAAGCTGGTTGAAATAATAAAATGTCTTGAAATGAATGTATCAGGCTTTAGAGATTTCAATGAAGCGATTATTACCCAGGGTGGTGTAAGTGTAAAAGAAATTAATCCTAAAAATATGGAATGTAAGTCTATAAAAGGACTTAGATTTATAGGAGAGGTTTTAGATGTGGATGCTTTAACCGGTGGATTTAATTTGCAGATTGCATGGAGTACAGCCATGGCGTTAGATTAAGATATAATTATGGAGGATAATAAATATGATGAATATTGCCATTGATGGTCCTGCAGGTGCAGGAAAAAGTACAATTGCTAAGCTTGTGGCAAAGGAAAAGGGATATATTTATGTTGATACAGGTGCAATGTACAGATCTATAGCATTATATATGATTAGAAATAATGTGAATATTGAAGATGATGCGGCAATTAAGAATGCCTGTGACGAAATAAGTATTGATATAAGCTATGAGGCAGGTTCTCAGCAGGTATATCTAAATGGAGAGAATGTTTCCGTAGAGATAAGACAAGAGCAGGTTGGAAATATGGCATCTAAGGTTGCTGCTAAGCCTGTAGTCAGAGAGAAATTACTTCAGCTTCAAAGAGATTTAGCTGCTGCAAATAATGTTGTTATGGATGGAAGAGATATTGGTACATTTGTTTTACCTAATGCAAATCTTAAGATTTATCTTACAGCATCTGTTGAAGCAAGAGCAAATAGACGATATAAAGAGTTAGTTGAAAAGGGTGGTAATCCTGACTTAGAACAGATTAAAGCGGATATAGAGCAAAGAGATTACCAGGATATGAATAGAGATATAGCTCCACTTAAGCAGGCTGAAGATGCTGTCTACCTGGATAGCTCTAATATGGACATAAATCAGGTTGTTCAAAGTATAATAGATAAAATAAATTGTTTGTAAGGAGTTTATATGAGAGAAGTTATTCTTGCAAAAACTGCTGGATTTTGTTTTGGAGTAAAAAGAGCAATAGATACTGTTTACAATGAAATATCTCCTTGCGATAAGGATACAAAAATTTTCACCTATGGTCCTATAATACACAATGAAGAGGTAGTAAAGGATTTAGAATCAAGGGGTGTTGTGACCATTGATGAGGATATTGAATTAGCTCATTATCTCCAGGGAGATTTTTCAAAAAAGGTGATAATAAGGTCTCATGGCGTTGGGAAAGCTGTATATGACCAGCTGGCAGATTTTAAAGCTGAGATAATTGATGCAACATGTCCTTTTGTTAAGAAGATTCATAAAATTGTTAATGAAGAAAGTATCAAGGGAAATGAAGTTATTATAATAGGAGATAAGACTCATCCTGAGGTTATTGGTATTAAAGGATGGTGTGTTTCAGAACCTATTATCGTAGATTCAATACAAAAAGCAGAAGATATTGCCCTTGATAAGGATAAATCATATGTTATTGTAGCTCAAACTACATTTAATAGCATAAAATTCAAAGAATTAGTTGAAATATTCACAAAAAAATATTATAATGTCTATGTTTATTCAACTATTTGTAACGCTACTGAGGAAAGACAGAAAGAAGCACGAGAGCTGGCCTCAAATGTTGATACTATGATTGTAATTGGTGGCAAAAGTAGTTCGAATACACAAAAGCTTTATGATATAAGCAAAAAAGAATGCAACAATACTTACTACATTCAGACACTCGTTGACTTGGATTTAACTGTTATTGAATCCGCTAAGAGGGTAGGTATTACAGCTGGGGCATCTACCCCAAACAATATAATTAAGGAGGTTCAAAACAGTATGTCAGAATTAAGTTTTGAAGAGTTATTAAAGGAACAGGAAGAGAAAGAGACTAAGATTAGAAACGGTAGCGTTGTTGAGGGTAAGGTTATCGATGTTAAGGCTGATGAGATTATCGTTGATATTCAGTATAAGGCAGATGGTATCATAACCAGATCAGAGTATTCAAATACTCCTAATCTTGATTTAACAACTGTTGTTAAGGTAGGAGATCCTATAACTGTTAAGGTTGTTAAGACTAATGATGGTGAGGGACAGGTTCTTCTCTCATACAAGAGAGTTGCTGCTGAGAAGTCATATGATATGCTTCAGGAAGCATTTGAGAATGAGACAGTTCTTACAGGTAAGGTAACTGAGATTCTTTCAGGTGGTATTATAGTTATGGTTGAGGAGTGTAAGGTATTTATACCAGCAAGCCTTGTATCTGATTCATTTGAGAAGGATCTTAGCAAGTACTTAGGCCAGGAGGTTGAGTTTGTATTAACTGAGTTCAAGCCTAAGAACAGAAGAGTAATTGGTAACAGAAAGATGCTTATTTCAGCTCGCAAGGCTGAAGAGTCAAAGAAGCTTTTTGAGTCAATAAATGTTGGTGATGTAGTAGAGGGTACAGTAAAGAACGTAACTTCATTTGGTGCCTTTGTTGACTTAGGTGGAGCAGATGGTCTTCTTCATATCTCAGAGATGTCATGGGGAAGAATTGATGATCCTAAGGCAGTTGTAAAGGCAGGAGATGTTGTTAAGACTCTTATTAAGGACATTAACGGCGATAAGATTGCTTTAAGCTTAAAGTTTGATGATAATAACCCATGGACTAATGCAGCTGAGAAATATGCTGAGGGAACTGAGGTTACTGGAAAGATTGCAAGAATGACTACATTTGGAGCTTTTGTAGAGCTTGAGCCAGGTGTAGATGCTCTTCTTCATGTATCACAGATTTCAAATGAGCATGTTGAGAAGCCAGAGGATGTTTATAAGGTAGGCGATGAGGTAACAGCTAAGGTTGTTGACTTCAAGGCTGACGAGAAGAAGATAAGCCTCAGTGTTAGAGCTTTACTTCCTGCTGCTGATACTTCAGAGGATACTACAGAGGAGTAATATATGGCGTACGGGTACGAGGAATTTAAAAAGGATGTTTATAAGCTTACAAACATTAATTTAAGCCTGTACAAGGAACGTCAGATGAAAAGAAGGATAGAATCATTGGTAGCCAGAAAGGGCTATGATGGATTTGAGAGCTTTTTTAAAGGTATGAAGCAGGACGATGTCTTGCTTCGTACCTTTGTTGGTTATTTGACGATTAATGTATCTCAGTTTTATAGAAATCCTTTGCAATGGGAGCATTTTGAACACATAATCATTCCATATTTAAAAGAGAATTATGGCGATAATATTAATATATGGAGTGCGGCCTGTTCTACAGGAGATGAACCATATACAATAGCTATGATTATGTCAAAATATTTTCCTCTTGATAAGATTAAAATTACTGCTACAGATATAGATGACGATGTTTTAGCCTTTGCAGATGCGGGTATATATTCTGCTAAAAGCTTAGTTGATTTACCAAAACAATATTTAGAGCAGCATTTTACTAAAGTGGATGATAAGAATTATGCTATATCCGATAAGATAAAAAGATGTGTTACATTTAAGAAACACAACCTTTTGGAAGATAAATACTTTTCTAATATGTCCATGATAGTATGTAGAAATGTTGTAATTTATTTTACTGATGAGGCAAAGGATCAGGTTTATAAGAATTTCCACAACTCATTAAGAGACAATGGTATTCTGTTTATCGGTAGCACAGAACAGATTTTAAGAGCAAAAGAGCTGGGCTTTGATACTCTTAAAACATTTTTCTATAAAAAGAAATAAAATATACTTGATTTAATTATAATATTATGTTATATTTGTGAAGTTGTGAAAAGAGATGGTCCTCTGTGTATTATTACATAAGAACATCAAAAAATATTAGGAGGTCACATCATGAACGATATTATTAAGAACATTGAGGCAGCTCAGATTAAGGAAGTTACTAAGTTTAACGTTGGTGATACTATTAAAGTATACGCTAAGGTTAAGGAGGGTAACAAGGAGAGAATCCAGGCTTTCGAGGGTACTGTACTTAAGAAGCAGGGTGGAAGCAACAGAGAGACATTTACAGTTAGAAAGACATCTAATGGTGTAGGTGTAGAGAAGACTTGGCCACTTCACAGCCCAACAATCGAGAAGATTGAGGTTATTAGAAGAGGTAAGGTTAGACGTGCTAAGCTTAATTACTTACGTGAGAGAGTTGGTAAGAAGGCTAAGGTTAAGGAGCTTATTAAATAAGAATTAACGAGCAATTAGATGACTGGAGGATTTAGCTTCTCCAGTCATTTTTAATAGTGTTAGCTTTTGGAGTTTGATATGGATAATAGATATAGAAGAAGATATTCAGATTCGGATAGACCACGTAGACAGAGGAAAATATCAGAGGAGAAAGAAAAGGTTCTTAATAATATTTTCCAATGGGTTGTAGTTGTTTTGTCAGGAGCGATATTAGGATATGCCCTTATAACCTTTGTTTTTCAGACAGTAACTGTTGTTGGGCCTTCAATGAATCCTACTTTGGAGGATGGAGAGGTGGTTATAGTCAATAAGCTTGTCTATAATATTGGTGAAGTAGAAAGATATGATATTATAGCCTATTCTCTTATTGAAGAAGATGGATATTATGATATTAAACGTGTTATAGGTATGCCTGGCGAAAAGATAACCATAAAAGATGGTTATGTGTATATAGATGATAAACAATTATCAACAGGTCCATTTGGCGATAAGATAATTACTGCCGGACTGGCTTCAAATACAATAACCTTAGGTGATGGTGAGTATTTTGTAATGGGTGACAATGTAAATAATAGTGAGGATTCAAGATATACCAATATTGGTAATATATCTGAAGCTGAGATATTAGGAAAGGTTACCAGAATAGTTAAGTCCGATGATAAAAAAGGAAGAGTAGAATAATGAAGGATATTCAATGGTATCCTGGTCATATGACTAAGGCTAAGCGTATGATGCAGGAGGATATAAAGCTTATTGATATTGTGGTTGAATTGGTAGATGCCAGACTGCCATTAAGCAGTAAAAACCCTGATATAGATGAGCTGGCAAAAAATAAATATAGATTGATATTACTCAATAAATCTGACCTTGCAGACCCATCTGTCACAAAAAGGTGGGAAGAGTTTTATAAATCAAAAGGTTATTATGTGGTTTGTCTTGATTCCAGAAAGAATTCCGGGATGAAGATTATTACCGATATGATTAATGAGGCATGTAAGGAAAAGGTAGAAAGAGACAGAAAAAGAGGAATTATTAATCGTCCTATAAGAGCAATGGTTGCAGGGATACCTAATGTTGGTAAATCAACCTTTATTAATTCCTATGCAAAGAAGGCATGTACAAAGGTGGGAAATAAGCCAGGTGTCACTAAGGGTAAGCAATGGATTAGAATAAGCAAGAATGTTGAGCTTTTAGATACACCCGGAATTCTGTGGCCTAAGTTTGAAGATCAGGAAATTGGTAAGAGACTTGCGTATATTGGGTCAATCAATGATGAAATAATTGATAAAACAGAGCTTGCATATAATTTCATAGAATTTTTGAAAAAAAATTATTGTAATGTTTTGTCTGAAAGGTATAATATTAATGAAGAGTTATCCTGCTACGACATTTTATCTGAGATTGCGTTAGTTAGAAAGTGTTTAGTAAAGGGTAACGAGGCTGATGTTAATAAAGCAGCTACGTTATTATTTGAAGATTTTAGAAGTGGTAAGCTGGGACGAATAAGCTTGGAGCTTCCTTAATAATATAGGAGAACCATTATGAGTAAGGAATTAATGGAAGATATTGAAAATAAAGATGAGAGAGAGTCTGAAAAAGCTGTAGACGAAATAGTGGAATCAGATGAAGCTTTAACAAAGGAAGAGCTTAAAGCAAGGAAAAAAGAGGCCAAGGAAGCTAAAAAAGCTTTAAAGGCGTCTAAAAAAGATAAGAGGAAAGAAAAAGCAAAGAAGAAACCAGAGGAAATCAATATTGTTAAAGAGCTTCTTAGCTTAATAGTGTATATTGGTATTGTTGTTTTATTCTGCTTTTTTATAATCAATTATGTAGGCTGTCGTTCACTTGTAGATGGTAGCTCTATGGAACCAAATCTTCATGACGGAGATAATTTATGGGTAGATAAGCTTTCGTACAATATAGGCGATCCAAAGAGATTTGACGTTATAGTATTTAACTATGATGAGGATACAACCTATGTTAAACGTATTATCGGTATGCCTGGTGAGACTATAAGAATAGACCAGAATGGTAATATATATATTAATGAGATGATGCTGGTTGAACACTATGGTAAAGAAGTAATTCTTCCTACTAATATTGGTAGAGCCAGTCAATCTATTCTCTTAGGTGAAGATGAGTATTTTGTCCTAGGAGATAATAGAAATAACAGTCAGGACAGTAGATTAGCCTCAGTGGGTAATGTTTCACGAGAGGATATTGTTGGTAAGGCTGTATTTAGGATATATCCGTTAAGTGATATTGGAATTGTTGATTAAAAATAGGGACTATACACTATAATGAGTGATATTATTTGTGTATAGTCCTTAATTGTAATTAGGAGGAATAATATGGCTGTTGTAAAGTATTCAGTTATAAATGAGGAATATAAAGGCTTAAATTATATGTCTGAAGATGAATTAATTTTATTTATAGACAAATATATATCTGATGATAGGGCTAATGTGCAGTCTCTTGTAGATAAAGCTACAAAGAAGCACCAGAATTTATTAGAAGAAAAAGCTAGAACAGAAGTTATGTATAGCTTTGAGGATAAATACAAAGGTATGGGCTATAATTACATCTGTGGAATAGATGAGGTGGGAAGAGGTCCTTTGGCAGGTCCTGTTGTAGCTGCTGCTGTAATTCTTCCGTCTGATTTTAGAATTCTAGAATTAAATGATTCTAAACAGCTGTCTAAGAAAAAAAGAGAAGAGCTTTATGATATTATATTGGAAAAGGCTGTTGCTTACGGTATTGGACTTGCATCGGAGCAGGTGATTGATGAAATTAATATTTTGCAGGCTACCTTTAAGGCTATGCAAATGGCTATAGGTAATTTAAATGTTAAACCGGATGTTTTGCTAAATGATGCTGTTAAAATACCCGATATAGATATTAGACAGATTCCCATAATAAAAGGAGACACATTATCCGCATCTATAGCTGCTGCAAGTATAGTGGCAAAGGTTACCAGAGATAGAATGATGGAGGAGTATGATAAGCTTTATCCAGGTTATGATTTTGGTAAAAGTGCAGGATATGGAACTGCTGCACATAGAAAAAAGCTTATTGAGGATGGCCCTTGCGAGATACATAGAATGACATTTTTAAAAAAGATTCTTGGTCAAAATTAGTTGTAAATCTAAGGAGAGAGTTGATATATGAATATATCTGATGCTTCTATAAATATTAATATAGCTACTAATAGCAGTAACAGCATAAAACAAGGCAACGTTAATGTTTCTAATGCTGCTACTGTAACTGCTAATGCCCAAATTACACAGACAAAAGAAGGTCAGATATTTAATGGCAAAATTCTTGATATTACAAATGACAAGGTTAGTATCATGCTTGATAATAATAAAACCTTGTTTGCACAGATGACCGATGCTGTGAATATGAATATCGGAGATTCTCTTACCTTTATGATAAAGGAGAATACCGGAACCAATGTGTTTATTAAACCATTTGGTGATGGGGTTCAAAATATGAAGGACAGTGCTATATTTAAGATATTAGATACTAATTCTATATCACCGACTCAGAAGAATTATGAGATTGCAGAAACACTTATGAAAAATAATATGCCTGTTGATAAAGCTTCAATGCAAAGAATTATGCAGCAGTCATACAAGTATCCTGATGCATCTGTAGATACCCTTATTAATCTTACAAAGCTAGGGATTCCAGTAAATGAATCTAATATTAATCAATTTCAATCTTATGTGACAAATAATCATCAGCTTACAGGTGATATAAATAATTTAAGTAATTCAATAGTTGATTACAGTAAGGCTGCTATAGGTGAGATACTTAATCAAATGGGCGCCACAAGTGATGGACAGCTTCAGCAGATTACATCAATTAATAATTCACTTATGTCTGCATTGTCAGATATACAAGATATGAGTAATATTAATATTGACAGTTTATTACAGGGGACTATAGAGCCGGAAGCTACTTTAATCAAAGCTGAGGCAAATGGCACAGACATAATAAGCCAGTTTTCAGGGGAAAATTCAACTGAAATTAATAATTTATCACAGTTAAATTCAGATATTTCGTCAGGTATAACACCTGAAATTGATAGTATTGCTACAAAACTGTCCTTAGACAGTGAAAGCTTGCAGGGTTTAATAAATGATTTAAAAAATGCCGGTGTATCTGATGCTGTTGTTAAAGAAATAGTTAACAAATCAGAAACCCCGATACAGCTTATTAATAATATAAATGAAGTTATAAATAATTCTGATAAGCTTAATTTACAGTTATCAGATATAAAAAATATATTATTAAGTGATAATTATAATAGTGTACTATCTGAGTCTATTAAGAATAAGCTTTCTCTCAATCCAAAGGATATGGAAAATCCTAAGGAATTAGATGATTTATATAAAAGCATATATGACAAGACAAATAAGCTGATGGAAGCATTTTCTAGTGGCTCAAACTCAAATGCCGGAGATAGTATGTCTCAGGCAGCTAAATCTATGCAGCAAAGATTAGATTTCATGCAGAATTTAAATAATATGTATGCATATGCGCAGATTCCTGTGAAGCTTGACCAGAATCAGATGAATTCTGATTTATATGTCTATATGAATAAGCGTAATATAAAGGATACTAAAGAAGCTGTAAGTGCACTTTTGCATTTGGATATGGATCATCTTGGTGCAACTGATGTTCATGTAAGCTTACATGGAACTAACGTACACACAAGATTTTATGTTGAAGATGAGGTCAGTGCCAGAATAATAGACGAACATATGACTATGCTTGAGAAAGCAATTAACGACAATGGTTTCCAGCTAACCAATGAGGTTATTACAAGAGAACCGGCACTTGCCACCGAAGCAAATATGGTTGTTAAAGAGATGCTGGGAGACGACTTGGAAAAATCTGTAAAGAGATATTCCTTTGATGTTAGGATGTAGGTGATTTTATGGCATTATATAATCAAAATGATAATAAACCAAAGAAGAAAGCTGTTGCCTTACTTTATGATCCAAACAATCAGGCACCGCAGGTAGTTGCATCCGGAAAAGGAGTTTTAGCAGACAAGATTATTGCTACAGCTAAAGAAAGCGATGTTCCTCTTTATAAGGATACAAATCTTACTGAAACATTACTTAAGCTAGATATAGGGGATTGTATTCCTCCGGAGCTATATGGTGTTGTTGCAGAAATTCTTGTTTATGTTGATAGAATGGATAAGATAAAAGCTAAAATTGATAGGACTAATGGGTAGCTATGAATAATAAAAGACAACAGGGCAAAGACTATGAGGAGCTTGCTGTAAAATACCTAAAAGATAAGGGATATTTTATTATAGAAAGAAATTTTCAGGTAAGACAGGCTGAAATTGATATAATTGCAAGATATGAAAGTACCATAGTTTTTGTAGAAGTAAAATATAGAACAAACGCCTCAAGTGGTCATCCTCTTGAGGCTGTTACTGTGAGTAAACAAAAGAAAATATGTAAAGCAGCCTTGTTTTATATGAATAAAAATAAAATATCTCCGGATAATACGCCAATTCGATTTGATGTTATTGGAATTTTGGGAGATGAGATTACTCACATTGAGAATGCATTTGATTATATTGGTTAACAGTATATAGTAAATTATAGAATATAGGTAAAGATATGATTGCTAAAATTAATAATATTAAATACATAAATTATGATAATAGATATGATTTAGATGGAAAAGGTTCATATATTCAACTTGTGAATATATCCTCCAATTCAGATGATATAGTTCCGGTTATAAAATATAAAGTATTAGAGAATTATGATGGTATAATCCATGGATTTTCAACACGACTTGGTGGAGTTAGTAAGGAACACTTATATAGTATGAATTTAAGCTTTTCCAGAGGCGATGAAAGGGAGGATGTATTAATTAATCATGATAGATTTTCGAAAGCTATAGGATATGATTGTAACAGACTGGTATTCTCAGATCAAACACATAAAATCACAATATATGAAGTAACAGAGAAGGATTGTGGTAAGGGTATTGCTAAAGATTCAGATATTACTGAGGTTGATGGTCTAATTACTAATAAAAGTAATATACCTTTGATTACATTTTATGCAGATTGTGTCCCTTTGTTTTTTTATGACCCTGTAAATAAGGTAGTTGGACTTGCTCATTCAGGCTGGAAGGGTACAGTAGGAAATATAGCAAATGCTATGGTTGATAAATTTGTTGAGCTTTACGGCAGTAATCCTTCAGACATTGTTGCAGCCATTGGACCTTCAATATGTGTTGATTGCTATGAAGTTAGCCAGGATGTTGCCCTTCAATTTATGGCAGCATATTCAGAGACTGAGATTAAATATATCCTATATTCAAAGGATAATGGAAAGTATCAGCTGAATTTACATGAGGCCTGCAAAAGAAATCTTATTAACTCAGGTGTTTTAGAAGGAAACATATCAATGCCGGATTTTTGCACTTGCTGTAATCCGGATATTTTATATTCGCATAGAGCAAGTAATGGAATGAGAGGAAATCTTGCTGCAGTTATTATGTTGAAATAATTCTGCAGTTATTAGTGTAGAAAGGTTAATAACCATATGAAAAAGCATATTATTGAAAATGTATTAGAAGATAGCATAGGCTGGGAGCTTGAGATTGAGCCTGGAGACAAGCTTATATCCATAAATAATAAGGAAATAACAGATATTTTTGATTATCATTATCTTTGTGAGGATGAATATCTTGAGATTCTTATCGAGAAGCAGGATGGAGAAGAGTGGCTTTTAGAGGTTGAGAAAGATGAAGACGAGGAATTAGGTCTTGTTTTCAGTGAATCTTTGATGGATAAGTATAGAAGCTGTCATAATAAGTGTGTATTTTGTTTTATTGACCAGAATCCTCCAGGAATGAGAGAGACAATATATTTTAAGGATGATGATACAAGACTTTCATTTTTACAGGGTAATTACGTAACATTAACTAATTTGAAGGATAAGGATATAGATAGAATCATAGAATATAAGCTGGCACCTATTAATATATCTGTTCATACTACTAATGAAGAGTTAAGATGCAAGATGCTTAATAATAGGTTCGCAGGTAGAGTGAATGATTATATGAAGAAACTCTATGATGCAGGTATACCTATGAATTCTCAGATTGTTTTATGTAAGGGCTTGAATGATGGTATTGAGCTTGAGAAAACTATATCTGATTTATTGGAGCTTGCTCCTATAATGCAAAGTCTATCTGTTGTTCCAGTTGGTCTTACAAAATATAGGGAAGGGCTATATCCATTGGAGAGCTTTACAAAAGAGGATGCTATTAATACCATAAAAATTATAAAAAAGTATCAAAAAATAGCAATGGATAGATTTGGAATTCATTTTGTTCAGGCCAGTGATGAGTGGTATATTAATGCAGGAATTGAATTTCCAAAGGAAGAGGTCTATGATGGATATATTCAGCTAGAGAATGGAGTTGGAATGGTCAGATTATTACATTCTGAAATAAATGACGCTTTAACATTCTATCTTGAAGAAAATGGGCCTACACATCTTACTAAAACTGTTTCAACCATTTGTGGTAAGTTAATATATGACAATATGCTTATTATTAAAGAAAAAATAAAAGCAGTTGCGCCAAATATTACATTTAATATATATCCTATAACAAATGATTTCTTTGGTGAAAAGATTACTGTTACAGGACTTTTGACCGGACAGGATATAATTAACCAATTAAAGGACAAGGAGTTAGGAGATGTTCTTCTAATACCTTCACAGGCCTTAAAATGTGACGAGGATATATTCCTTGATGACGTTACACTTGAAGAGCTTCAAAATGCTTTACAAGTTAGGACTGTTGTTGTAAAATCAAGCGGTATGGATTTATTTAGTAAAATCATTGAAAGAGAGTAATTAAGATATGGGAAGACCGGTAGTAGCCATTGTTGGACGTCCAAATGTTGGTAAATCAACCCTTTTTAACACCTTAGCTGGAGATAAGATATCCATAGTTCAGGATACTCCAGGTGTTACAAGAGATAGAATTTATGCAGACGTTAACTGGCTTAATTATAATTTTACAATAGTTGATACAGGTGGTATCGAGCCTGAGAGCAATGATATTATACTTAAAAGTATGAGAGAACAGGCTGAGATAGCTATTTCTACAGCTGACGTTATAATGTTTATAACTGATGTTAGACAGGGCTTAGTAGATGCTGATGGAAAGGTTGCAGATATGCTTCGTCGCTCAGGTAAGCCTGTTGTCCTTGTTGTAAATAAGGTAGATAGCTTTGAAAAGTTTATGCCGGATGTATACGAATTCTACAATCTTGGTATAGGTGACCCTATGCCTATTTCTGCTGCTTCACAGCTTGGTCTTGGAGATATGCTTGATGAGGTTGTTAAGTACTTTGATGCTTCAGCTACAGAGGAAATTGAAGATGAGAGACCTAGGATTGCTATAATTGGTAAGCCTAATGCCGGTAAATCATCTATCATTAACAAGCTTTTAGGTGAGGATAGAGTTATAGTATCAGATATTGCAGGTACTACAAGAGATGCCATTGATACAACTATTACAAGAAATGGTACAGAGTACGTTTTTATCGATACAGCGGGACTTAGAAAAAAGAACAAAATCAAGGAAGAGATAGAGAGATATAGTATTATACGTACTGTTTCTGCAGTGGAAAGATGTAATGTTGCTGTTTTGGTTATAGATGCTACTGAAGGAATTACAGACCAGGATACTAAGATTGCAGGTATAGCACATGAACGTGGTAAGGGTATGATAATTGTTGTTAACAAATGGGATGCCCTTGAAGAAAAGAACGATAAGTCAGTTTATAAGTTTACAAACAAGATACGTGAAGAATTTGCTTATATGCCATATGCTGAGATATTATTTGTGTCAGCTAAGACAGGACAGAGACTTCCTAAGCTTTTCGAGACAATTGATGCAGTTATAGAGAATCATTCGCTACGTATTGCAACAGGTGTTTTAAATGAAATTATGGCTGAGGCAGTTGCTTTAAATCAGCCACCATCTGATAAGGGTAAAAGACTAAGACTTTACTATATTACTCAGGTTTCGGTTAAACCACCAACCTTTGTAATATTTGTCAATGACAAAGAGCTGATGCATTTCTCATATACCAGATATATTGAGAATAAAATACGAGAAGCCTTTGGTTTTAGAGGAACACCACTTAAATTTATTATACGTGAGAGGAAAGAAAAATGATAATTTACAGAATACTTTGTTTACTTGGTGGATATTGCTTTGGAATGATTCAGACCTCATACATTTATGGTAGAATGCATGGTATAGATATAAGAGAGCATGGAAGTGGAAATGCAGGTACTACCAATGCACTTAGAGTACTTGGAAAAAAGGCTGGTATTATAGTTTTCTTTGGAGATTTATTAAAGGGATTTGTTGCTGCAGTAATTGCCAGACTTATCTTTAACCAAATTTGTCCAGAAAACGTATATCTTTATATTGCTTATGCCGGACTGGGAACAATACTTGGACATAATTTCCCATTTTATCTCAAGTTTAGAGGCGGAAAGGGAATTGCAGCTACAGGTGGTGTAATCTGTGGATTCTTAGATCCAATTCTAGTTTTAAGTGCAGCATTAGTTTTCTTTGGCCTATGTATTATAACAAAGTATGTTTCTGTTGCGTCAATATGTCTTGTAATTAGCTTTTTTGTAGAATATACAATATCAGCTGTAAATGAGAGATATTCTTTTGAATTAAGTAATCCTGATTCAAAGGCAGCTATGATTGAAAGTATTGTAATAGTTGGTATTATGACAGTTATGGCCATTTATCGTCATAAAGCCAATATTAAGAGACTAATTAACCACGAAGAAAACAAGCTTTTTAGTGGAAAGAATAAAGAAGCCTAATATAGGAGGTATATTATGAATATAGGAATATTAGGAGCAGGTAGCTGGGGCATTGCTCTTACAAAGCTATTAAGTGGAAATGGTCACAACGTTACTGTATGGTCTATTGATAAAGACGAGATTGCTATGTTAAATGAGCATAGAGAGCATTTGACTAAGCTTCCGGGAGTAATAATAGGAGATAATGTTTCATTTACAACAGATGTCGAAGTTGCATGTAAGGATAAGAAGATATTAGTTATGGTTGTACCTTCTCCGTTTATTAGAAGTACAGCTAAAACTATAGCTCCACATGTAAATAAAGAACAAATTATAGTAAATGTATCTAAGGGTATAGAGGAAAGTACGCTTATGACCCTGACAGAGGTTATAAGTGATGAAATAAAAGATGTAGAGGTTGCAGTATTATCAGGTCCAAGTCATGCAGAAGAGGTTGGTAAGGGTATGCCAACAACTGTTGTTGCAGGTGCAAAGTCAAGAGATATAGCAGAGCTTATACAGGATACCTTTATGAGTGATTTCTTTAGAGTATATACAAGTCCTGACGTTGTGGGAATTGAATTAGGTGGTGCACTTAAGAATGTTATAGCTTTAGCTGCAGGTATTGCTGATGGTCTTGGATGTGGAGATAATGCTAAGGCAGCTATAATTACACGAGGAATAGTTGAGATTTCAAGACTTGGATGTGCTTTAGGTGGCCAGGAGTCTACATTTGCCGGCTTATCTGGAATAGGAGACTTAATTGTTACATGTGCATCTAAGCATAGCCGTAACAGAAATGCAGGATACCTTATGGGTCAAGGGAAAACCTATAAGGAAGCCATGGAAGAGGTTAAAATGGTAGTTGAGGGTGTATATTCAGCCAAGGCTGCTCTAGAACTAAGTAAGAAGATGAATATTGAGATGCCTATAGTTGAGATGGTTAACAAGATTTTATTCGAAGATTTATCTGCTAAGGAAGCTATGACAATGCTTTTAACTCGAATGAAAACATCGGAATCTCAGGATTTAAATTGGAACTAAATAGATTTTAAAGGTTATACCTTCATAGTTTTTTACATATATTATTGTAAGTATAAAAAGCATATAAGCTTCTTTTTAAAACATAGTATGTATAATTATGGAGGTATTTTTATGGATATTTACAATGATATAAAAAGGAGGACATCCGGTGAAATATATATGGGTATAGTTGGCCCGGTGAGAACAGGAAAGTCTACCTTTATAAAAAAATTCATGGAATTGATGGTTTTACCTAATATTCAAGATGATTATAGTAAGCAAAGAACCATAGATGAGCTTCCTCAATCAGCCAGCGGACGTACTGTTATGACAACAGAACCCAAATTTGTACCAAAGGATGGAATTGAGGTAAATATTTCAGAGAATGTAAATTGTAGTGTAAGGCTTATAGATTGTGTGGGCTATATGGTTCGCGGTGCCGAGGGATACATGGAAGATGGAAAAGAGCGACTTGTAAAGACACCTTGGTTTGATTATGATATTCCATTTACTAAGGCTGCCGAAATCGGAACTAGAAAGGTTATATTTGAACATTCTACAGTAGGTATTGTTATTACCTCTGACGGAAGTATCACCGATATTGATAGATCCGGATACATAGAAGCAGAAAGTCGTGCAATATCTGAGTTAAAGGGCTTAGATAAGCCATTTGTTGTATTATTAAATACCATAGAACCTAAGAGTCCAGGAATTATTAAAATGTCAGAGGATATGAGTGAGCATTACGGTGTTCCTGTTATTCCAATTAACTGTAATGAGTTATCCAAGCAGGATATTAATACTATATTTGAACAACTATTATATTCCTTTCCTGTCAGTTCTGTTTGCTTCAATATACCTAAATGGGTTGAAGCAATGGATAATGATGATAGTATCAAAAAGTATCTTATTCAAACTGCTGCCGAAATATTTAAGGATATCAATCATATGAGAGATATATATAAGGTTAGTCATGGTGGAGATGAATATATTGAGTCAATTACTATGAATAAAGTTAACCTTGCTGAAGGCGATTTAAATATTAACATTAAGCTTTATGATAAGTATTACTATGAGATGCTATCAAAGCTTTTTGACACAGATATAACCAATGAATATGAATTTATTAAAGAAATATATGAGCTTGCTGATACTAAAAACAAATGTAGAAAGGTTAGTCAGGCACTTATTCAGTCTAATAAAACCGGATATGGTTCTGTTACACCGGAAAAATGTGAGATTAAGCTTGACCCTCCGGAGCTTATTAAATCAGGTAATAAATATGGAGTTAAGCTTAAGGCCAGTGCCCCTTCTATTCATCTAATTAAGGCTAACATTACAACAGAAATTGCTCCAATAGTTGGAAGTGAAGAGCAGGCAAAGGATTTGATTGCATACATAAAAAAAGATGGTATGGAAAAGGATGATATCTGGGGAGTAAGTATCTTTGGAAAAACCATAAGACAGCTGGTAGAAGAAGGTTTAGAAGGTAAGATTAATAAAATCAATCAGGAAAGTCAACAAAAGCTTCAGGATACTATGGAGAAAATCGTTAACGATTCTAATGGTGGAATGGTTTGCATTATAATCTAACCTATGTTAAAATAACCTTCGATAATTTACAAAAGGGACATAAATATGCAGGAAAAGCTAGAGTTTAAGATTAATGAATTTCAAGGTCCTTTAGACCTTTTGCTTCATCTAATTGAGAAAAATAAATTTAATATCTTTGATATTCCTATAGTAGAGATTACTGAACAGTATTTAGAGTATGTAAATCAGATGCAGGAATCTAATTTGGATGTCATGAGTGAATTTCTTGTAATGGCTGCTACTCTTATTAGTATCAAAGCTAAGATGCTTCTTCCAAAGGAGGAGGAAGAAGAGGAGGAGGA
>JAFTPO010000070.1 GCA_017463225.1 Lachnospiraceae bacterium
ACTCTAGCTTAAATAATGTCCCTAAATTACTGTTTGTGTTTCCATTCTGTTGAATGTAAGATTTGTACTAAATCTTTTGAAAATCTCTTAAAGAATTTTCAGGGTTATCATGTTATTAATTTGTCAAAGGTTCTTGCTGTCTTTCGCGACAGCTATTACAATATATCACAGTGGATTTTCCATGTCAACTACTTTTTTATATTTTTTTATTAAGCATTTCCACTTCTAAATATCCTGTATCATTTCCTGAATAAATCCTGCTATTAGATTCTTATCATATATAAGACTCAACAGCTTGCTCTCATTGATTTGTTCCATCAAGCCGGCTCCCACTCCTGTTCCAACAGCAACATCAATTAATATAAATAAAACCCAAACAATGATTAATGCCTCTGCAAATCCAAGCGCCGCTCCTGCAAATCTATTGATGGCATTAAGACCTGGTAGCTTCATAACCATATTCATAAGTAGTAAAGTCACACTAAATAACAAGTTTAGAAACAGGAAGGTAACAAAAAAGCCTATGGCATTCACCAACATTCTTGCCAGATAAGTAGAAATGTAATCATAAAAGCTTGTCACACCCATATCCTGCTTCATTTCCGAATTATTGTTATCAATAAGTGCCTTTTGCAAAAAGTCAGGAAGCTCCATATTCTGTATAAATTCTATCTGTGAATTTCTGTTAGGCTCCTCCTCTAATTCAAGCTCTACTAACTGATTAGTAATGGTAGAATCCA
Source organism: Lachnospiraceae bacterium (assembly GCA_017463225.1). Taxonomy (GTDB): domain Bacteria; phylum Bacillota; class Clostridia; order Lachnospirales; family Lachnospiraceae; genus Coprococcus_C. The sequence continues at coordinate 741 of JAFTPO010000070.1, forward strand.
CATTTCCCATAGTCTGATTAATTTCTTCCTTAATCTTCTCCTCCACGGCATTCTCTACGACAGCATATATTTTATTTCTAATTGTATTATCTATAGTTGTGTGCTCTATTATTACACTACTTATTATCGGGGATAGCAAATATGCAAGAAGCAAGGCCAGTCCGGTCATGGCAATCTTAAATACTGACTTTAACAATCCTCTTCCAAAGCCCAAGCCCATAAACACTAAGAATACAACTAATACCACTATAGTCAATATATTCATTTTATCATTTCTCCTTTGCTAAACGAAAGCAAAGGGCTTTACCAAGCCCTTTACCTTTACTCATCAGCCTTTACTGTATTATCATTCTTACTGAGACTTAATTTTATAGTTTCAGTAAGATCATCATAAACCACTATGTACTCCAGGTTATTTCCATCCGGAATCATACTCATAATAACTCCTGTAAGCTGTCCATTATACTTTATGCTACCATTCGTCCTATATATAAGACAGTTTGAACCTCCGGTTATTATTATTTCCTTCTTACCTGCATAAATATTATCATATTCAAAATCAATAATATTTTCAAACTTTATATGACCATTTAAGTCATACACCTTTATGGAATACTTACTTTCACTTTCTTCCCCAGTAGAATTCTGAATTACACCAATATATTTTTCACTGTAAAAAACACTTCTTGCCTCTGTCTTAAGCTCTATATTCGCCTTTTCCGTTGGTTTCTCCTTCATAGCATACACCTTGATGTTGCCTGTTCCAAATGCTACAACAGTATCATTATCTATAAACTCAACCTTAGGTATAACCTCATCCTTAAGCTTATATCCACCAACCATACGGTCTGCGTTACTATTTTGTCCCACATCACCAAAGTTATACGCAGCAAGACTATTCTCTGCAACGGAATTCTCTATATTAAGGTAGCTGGTGAAAAGCTTCTTTCCATCATCAGATATGGATATATCCAACGGATAGCCACTTTTATTAATGGTAGTCTGAATCTCGTATACTATCTCGCCCTTTTTGTTGTAAAGATTAATATAATTTGTCTCTTCGCTTTCCAACACTACTGCAAATGCTCCCTGATTTGCTACATCAACGTCGCAGATAGTATAAGGCATTGTAACATTACTTACAGGCCCTTCATCATTAAATACACCTACTGCATTTCCCTTCAGGTCAGCTATAGCCACATATTTGCCACTTACCACTGCCACAGGCTGCTTCATATCAACACCGGCAGACCATACTGTATTTCCATTAATATCTATATAAGATACTCCGTCAGGGGTATACTTTAGCAATCCGTTACAAAATTCTACATAATTCGCTGTGTTCTCATAATCCGTAACATTACTGCTTATCACCTTGTAGCCCTTATACTCCTTTTTAAACAGGAAGGATACAAGAATTGCCACAGCTACTATTGCAAGCAGAAGTAACAGATAGCTGGCTTTTCTCTGATTTCTGGTAAGCTGTTCCCTTTTATCGTTTGACTTCTTAGTTTCCTCAGAAGTTTCCATATATATTACATTGTCTTCAGTTTTTGTTCTTGGTTTTTCTCTCTTCATTCTTATCTCCACACAAGTGTTATGTACGTTTCATTAGTATATCACAACTTTATGTTTTGTCCAACTAATTCCATCTATCTAAGCTCTGGAATTATAAGCTGCTGATTCATATATATCTTATCATCTACAGACATATTATTTGCCTCAGCTATTACATCCACATACTGTATATCGCCATAATACTTTATGGCAATAGTCCCTAAGGTATCTCCATCCTGTATTGTATAGTAGGTTACTTCCTCATCAATTACAGAAATAGCCTGTTCAGTAGACACATCCTCTGCTAAAGCATCCTGTGTTGTCACTATCTCCTCTGTGGTCTGGACTGTACTCTCAGTAACATCAGAAGCTGTTCCTGTTATAACCTCAGTAAGTTGAGCTTCTTCAGACCCATTTACGTCAGGCTCCGATGTACTACTATTTTCTGCAACATAATCGGACTTGGGATTATTCATAACCTGAGCATATTCCTCAGTTGCCTCCGCAGTAAGCTGAAGTCTGTTAAGGGATACCTCCATATCCTTCACCTTATCGTAATTGCTAATTACGGTTATTCCCATAGCAAGCATTCCCAAAACTATAAATGAGCTGGCCACATATACCAGATTTAATCCTTCTGACTTCTCCTTGCTTGTCCTACTATTTCTCTCCCTATAGGCCTTGATAATTTCCTCATCTTTTCTTCTTATCTCATTATTTTCCGACTCAGTCATATCTCCCCGCTGATGAACTATATATCCCTGCATAGCTTCATTCTTAGAATAATATATGTAATACCCCTTTTGTTTTATCAGCTGTCCCTTTTGATACATATAAAATGCATCATCACTTTCCAGAGAATCTGTCACATAAAGCACCTTATCATTTCCAGGGAAATTCTCCACATGCATCTTTTCAATCTTCTCATTGATTGCTGTTGAAAAACCCATTCTTGACAGAAACCAGCCCACAACAGAAAGCTCAGGGAAGAATTCCTTCACCTGCTCGTATATATCGCTCCAAGCTTCCTCAGTAAACTCGGTCTCATCCATATCAAATTCAATATTTTGAGCATCAACAGCTCCGCTGATGAATATAATATCTCCTATATCGGACTTTTTTACCTCACCTAAAAGTATGGCACCTCTGGCTCCGGTGCTTCCCGGTCTTGCTATGTAATTAAGATATGTAACCACATAATCTTCTATATATATTCGCTTGTTACCTGATGGCGACCCGATTTGCCTTATATTTTTAGGCAGCTTAAGTCCTATACTTACAGCATTCTCATTTGCCATATCCCCTTCTCCTTTATTATTCTCCATCTCACTTTTCTTGTCATAGATAACCTCTATCATATCTTCCTCCACCTTTCTTATTGTTAGCACAACTTTTTGTTAGAGCAAGAATATCATTTAAGCAAGGCTACTATAGTCTAAATTTGTCATCCAATTCCTATAATCATTCGCAAATTATCCCTCTACAAACGCTTCTTCGACAGTTTTATCACCAAGCCAAATATTTTGGCTTTTTATAGGATTAAATTCCCTACAACAAGTTAATACTTACTGCATAAATTATTAGTATAGATTTTTTCTATATCCGATTATGCTAAAGGAGTTTTAAATGAATTCTATATTTGCCAGAAAATGTGATACAGAATATTTTGATATCATAGATAATATGTCCCAGGTTTCTCTGGGAAAGAAATTAGTTAATTACTTAATGGATGCAGGTATATCAGGTTATACTCCAGTCATACTGTGTATTGGAACAGACAGGGCTACAGGAGATTGTCTCGGTCCTTTGGTGGGAAGCAAGCTTCAAGGCTATAACAGCAGATATAAGGTAGTTGGAGACCTTAAGGCTCCCGTACATGCACTAAACCTAAGACAAACTCTGGACCTTATATACTCAAAGGTTGCAAATCCATTTATCATTGCCATCGATGCATCCTTAGGTCATCCAAAGCACATTGGGCGAATTACCCTTAGCAACTGCCCCATAGCTCCAGGGAAGGGAGTTAAGAAAAAGCTACCAGCTGTGGGAGATGTATCTATAACCGGTGTAGTAAATATAGCCGGACAAAATCCCACTCTGCTTCAAAACACCAGACTCTATGTGGTTATGCAACTGGCAGAGTGCATAGCAGAAGCCCTAAAATTCTCCATAGATTATCTGGAGGACATATAAAAAAGCGCTAGCTTTATGCTAGCGCTGATTCATATACTCTTGAAGTCTTTCCTTATCAACCTTAATACGGTTATCCATGGTCTTCATAATATCTACTATCTGAAGTCTTCTATATATACCGTTGTTGCTAAGGTCATATATCTGATTGCTTGCAAATGTAAGTACTATAGGTCTTAAAATATTGTTAGGGTTCTCTGATATAACAAGCCCTTTCTCCTTGTTAGTAAGCTCTATACATACACCAGGAGTAAGTATCTTAATACTCTTTACAAGAGCTCCTACTATCTCCTCATCAAACTCATCCTTATTAAGAAGGAGATACTTTATAGCTGCAATCTCTGATACAGCCTCCTGCTTAAGCTTCATACAGGTCATAGTATCAAACAAGTTGGCAACCTTAAGTATCTTGGATGCCTTGAGGATCTTACCTGTATCCTCTCTGCTGTCACCATACTCCATCTTGTGAATTTGTGCAACAATTCTTCTAATACCACTGTCTATACCCATCTCAGGTCTGATAAGTCCGAGACCATCGCTCTGGAACTTTCTAACAATTATCAAATCATTAGTATCATAATCATCATACTTCTCACGAATCTTGTTAGGAAGAAGTAGCTTTCCTATATCATGGAGCAAAGCTGCCATAACAAGCTCTTCCTGCTCTGTAGGTGTAAAATGTACATGTGTAGACATAAGTGCACAGAGAATAGCTGTGTTGATAACATGCTTATATATGTAATCTGTAGTACTTCTTAGATTCTGTGTAAATGCAATCTTATGGTCAAGTCTTCCGTAGTTAGTAATAATAGCCATAGCAAGTCTCTTAAGATTGACCGGCTCCTTGCCCGCTATAAGATTATCAAGCTCCTCTCTTATGCTGAATACAGCCATAGTTTGGAATCTCTCAAAATCAAGGTCCTCCTCTGACATCGGTGGTACAGGCTCTGCAGGCTCTAATATATAAAGTCCAAGGAGGCCAAAATTCTTCACACTCTCAATACCTTGAAGTGTGAGTCTTGTATTACGCTCATAAAGCAAAACGCCAGACTTATTGTAAATTGGCTTTGCAATACGCATACCATATTTTAAGTCTTCGGATTTGACAAAAATCATACTAAACCTCCTAAATAGTTACAAAAATATACAGATACATTTTATCACAAGGCAACTTATAATACAACAAAAAAACGCAATTAAATCTTCATTAAATAATAATAAACTGTTTATTCTACACAATATGCGCGCAAAGGGACGAGGCAATTAACTCCCTCCCGGCCGCGACAGGGAAAAGCGAAGCTGACCGTCATAGTGTCAGCGGAGCTTTTGCCCTAGGCAGGCCGGCCAGAGAAGTAAATCTCCTCGTCCCTTGTATAATTTATTTATGAATCTTGTCTGTTCTATTTAACGCACTTATGAGTGCCCACACTGATGCATCGATGATATCGTTGTGGATTCCTGCACCCCAGGTAGTTCCATCTACACCTTCCACGTCAATTCCCACATATGCACATGCCTGAGAATTTGAACCAACCTGCAATGCGTGCTCCTCATAGGTTACAAGTGAGAATGATATATCAAAATGCTTCATTATAGCATTACTTACAGCATCAAGTCTTCCGTTACCCTGACCATGGTATATTTTTTCCACGCCATTTACAAGTATCTTAATCTCTGCCTGGATACCATCTATCTGCTTGAAGTGACACTCAACCATCTCGATAGGTGTCTTCTTATTCACGTATTCGCTCTGGAATATGTCATAAATCTCCTCTGCTGATAATTCCTTATGCTGGTGGTCTGACACACCCTTTACAGTGTAACCTAAATCCTCTCTCATCTTTGCAGGTAAATCAAGTCCATACTTCTGCTCTAAGATATAAGCGATACCACCCTTGCCTGACTGACTATTAATACGAATAACATCGCCGTCATACTGTCTTCCAATATCCTCCGGATTAAGTGGAAGATAAGGTACTGTCCACATCTGGTCAGGATCTGTCTCTCTGCACTTCATACCCTTTGCTATAGCGTCCTGATGTGAGCCTGAGAATGCTGCAAACACAAGCTTTCCAGTGTATGGTGAACGCTCATATACATGCATTCTGGTTAATCTCTCATATATCTCAGTAATGCGAGGAATATCTGTAAAGTCAAGCTCAGGATCCACGCCATGAGTAAACATATTCATAGCAAGAGTTATAATATCAACATTACCTGTTCTCTCACCATTTCCAAATAAAGTTCCCTCTATTCTATCTGCACCGGCAAGTAAGCCCATCTCTGCATCTGCAACACCACAGCCTCTGTCATTATGTGGGTGTAATGAGAGAACCACATTCTCTCTATCATGCATGTTGTTACTCATGTACTCTATCTGACTTGCATAGACGTGTGGCATACTCATCTCCACTGTAGCAGGAAGATTGATAATTACCTTTCGTTCAGGAGTTGGCTTCCATATATCTATAACAGCATTACAAACCTCTAATGCATAATCTATCTCAGTTCCTGTAAAGCTTTCCGGTGAATACTCAAACTGGTAGTTTACACCGTGCTCAGCTGCCATATCATTAAGAAGCTTTGCACCATCAGTAGCAATCTTTAATATTTCTTCCTTAGACTTCTTGAACACCTGTGTTCTCTGAGCATAAGAGGTTGAATTATACAAATGTATAACTGCATTCTTAGCACCCTGAACTGCGTCAAATGTCTTCTTAATAATGTGCTCTCTAGCCTGAGTTAACACCTGAATAGTAACATCGTCCGGTATCAAATCTTCTTCTATAAGCTTACGGCAAAAATCATACTCAGTCTCTGATGCTGCAGGGAATCCAATCTCTATCTCCTTGAAGCCTACTCTTACAAGCTCCTTGAAAAACTCTACCTTCTCATCAAGACTCATAGGCACTATCAATGCCTGATTTCCATCTCTAAGATCTACACTACACCATATTGGTGCCTTATCTACATATTCCTTGTTTACCCAGTTTGTACTCTGAGTAGGTGGCATATAATAGCCACGCTTGTAATGCTCAAAATTCTTCATAGCTGATTACCTCCTTAACTTACTTTCGGCCCCTTAAGAGCCTGCTGTGGACTTCTTCCTTCCACGCACATCTTCTACAACCTCATGTTGCATATCTGTGATTTATGTAAAGGTGGTTATTACAAAAAAATAAACCTGTGCCTCTACTAATTCTTAGAGACGCAAGTTTCTTACGCGGTACCACTCTAATTCATACATACTGTATGCCCTCACAGATACGGACTTAAAAAGTCTTATATCCTACTGTTATAACGGTCAGCCTCCGTCCCAATCTACTGATGCCTCAAGCACCGTTCAACGGGCTGCTCCAAGGTGAGTTCAAAATTCTTAGGGCACTGTCTCGCAGCAACCGACAGCTCTCTGTAGCCTTCCAAATCCCTACTAGTCCTCTTCTTCGCATTTACAAGGTAACCTTAACACAATTTTAATTGAGTGTCAACGGAAAATGTGGTAAGGTTAGTAATATATTTTCAGTATACGAGCAAGGAGAAATAATTATGCCACCTATTACTAATGATTGGGCAGAGGCACTTAAGCCTGAATATAAAAAAGATTATTATAAGAAGCTTTTTGATTTTGTGGGGCAGGAATATGCATCTCATGAGATTTTCCCTCCTGGGGACGATATATTTAACGCATTTCACCTGACTAACCTTAAAGATGTAAAATGCGTAATTATCGGACAGGACCCATACCATGATGTTGGACAGGCTCACGGACTTTGCTTCTCAGTAAAGCCGGGTATAGCTACGCCTCCATCACTGGTTAATATTTACAAGGAGCTGCAGGATGATCTAGGTTGCTACATACCTAACAATGGTTATCTGGTAAAATGGGCAAGCCAGGGAGTACTTATGTTAAATGCTGTTCTCACTGTTCGCGCACATCAGGCAGCATCTCATCAAGGCAAGGGCTGGGAGCAGTTTACTGATGCTGCTATTAGAATTGTAAATGAGCAGGACAGGCCTATTGTATTTCTTCTCTGGGGTGGCTTTGCCCAAAAGAAGGCCGCTATGTTAAACAACCCTAAACACCTTATACTTAAAGCACCTCATCCTTCACCGCTTTCTGTGTACAGAGGGTTCTATGGATGCAAACACTTTAGCAAGGCAAATGAATTCCTTAAAGCTAACGGTGTAGAGCCAATTGATTGGCAGATTGAAAATATTTAACTGATTGACGAACAGACGATGTCCCACCTGCAGGGTATGTATACGCAAACACGCTCTCGCTCGTTGCTCATGTAGCGGTACTAAGCTCAGCTTCGCATAAGCTCGCTTCGCTAAGGACCTACATTCGCAAATGGTTTGCTTAACACATACCCTACTGGCGGGACATCTGTGAGTTGGCAAATTATATAAATACAAAAATTAGAATTTATATTTGAATGCAATATAAAAATATTGTATAATTTCATCTCGTTGAATTATATTAGCAACCACCTTTAGAAAGGAATTCGTTTTATGGAATTATATATAGTTAGGCATGGTGAAACCATCTGGAATAAAGAAAAGAGACTTCAGGGTTCTACGGATATTGAACTAGGACCAGAGGGAATTCGCCTAGCTAAAGAAACCGGTGAAGCACTTATAGATACACATATTGATGTAATTTATTCTAGTCCACTTAAGAGAGCTTACACTACTGCAGAACTTATACGAAATGGCAGAGATATAGAATTAATTACTGATGATAGAATCAGAGAGCTTAACTTTGGGATTTCCGAGGGGAAGCGATATGAGGATTTGTATGAGGATGAGAACTGCTATTTTAAGTATTTCTTCACTGAGCCTCATCTGTATAGACCTTCCGAAAACGGAGAAACATTAGAGCACCTGGTTGAGAGAGCCGGGGAATTTATGCAAGAGATTATCGAACCTCTTGAAGGAGACTGTGAAAGGGTTATGATTGTGGCTCACGGAGCTATGAATAAGGCAATTATGACTTATATAAAGGGTCACTCTCTAGAGCATTTCTGGTCTGGAGGACTTCAAAAGAATTGTAATGTAATTATGGTGGATTACACCGAAGGAAAGTATACTGTCATAGATGAAACTAAAGTGTTTTATAAGGAATAAGGAAAGTACAGCCGATGCATTTTTTACATTAGCTGTACTTTTCTTATTATGGCTATTTTATAGTCCACTTTTTCTTCTCAAAAAAGTCATCTATGGCCTCTACTATTTTCTCAGGCTCCAAGGATTTTAGAAGATATCCCTCTGGTTTAAGTGGAGATACACTCATTACACTTTCCTTGTCATTTTTATTAGTTAAAAATATAACTGGCGTGCTGGCAAAATCTGATTCTGAACGAATCATTTCAAGAACCTGCTTTCCGTCTACGATAGGCATTTCATAATCAAGCAGCACTAAATCCGGGGTGTTCACCGATAGATATTTTATTGCCATCGCTCCTGAGTTAGCCAAAATCACTTGATACTTAGGTTCCAAAAGGCCCTTTATACTTCTAAGCACTGCTCCTGAGTCATCAACTACTAAAATCTTTTTCTTAAGATGACTTTCGTCCTTATCTAGAAACTTTGCTATATCGTCTGCCACTTCTTTTACATTAAATGGTCTTATATAGGTTTTCTTAACAAACTGTCTTGGAATAATATCATCCACGTCATTTATCTGATTTATATCACCAATTACAATTATAGGCTTGTTGTTCTCTATAACCTTGTCCTTGATGTATACCAATCCCTCAGTATTTGCATCCTCGGCATAAACTATTATGGCCCTTGTATCTTTTTCCTTGTCCTGTATGTCATCTATATCATAGCTTGACATAATCATTTTATACTTGTGCTCCTCAACTAATTTGATAAGCGAGGTCACTGTAAAGCTCCTTGTCTCCGCCAGCAATAATACATTGTTCATCATTATTCCTCCCAATTCATCAACCAGCCTGTTTGTAATCAGCTATTATGTGGTAATCATAGCTATCATCTCATGGGTTGTAGAAAGAATTTCTTCCATAGCTACATCAGCCATATAAACCCTAAGCTTCTCCATACTATCCTTACAACCATCAGGCAATACATAAGTTTCCAAAACCTCCATCTGGCTATCACAGGTATCCATATCAAACTCTTCAACTGCCTTATGAATACTTTCCAGACAGCGAATTATAACTTCGTTGCTTACCTGTTTTTTACCTTTCTTATGCTGATTTCCATACTCTTTTAAAACATCTTTGTAACTATTGTATTTTTCTAACACAGCACCTGTCTTAGCTTTTATATCCTCTATATATCCCTGGTTTCCCAGATGCTCCAAATACTCAAAATCCTTAGCAAGCTCTAATGCTCCAATAAGTCTTGATGTATTCTTTAATGCATGTACCTCTATAGTATAATCCTTAATTAAATCGTCTTCAATACACCTTTTTATTTTATTTGTCTTAGTATCTATCAGTAGATAATAGTCTGACAGAAGCTCTAAGAACATCTCCCTACCACCAGAATATCTAATACCATATTCCACATCAAGACCTTTTATGGTAAGCTTTTCAGTCTCTTTATTATCCTGTTTAATCCCAAGTCTACTATGATATATTTTCTCCTTCGGCAGATATTCAAGGAGCACCTTAGCCATTTTGTCCATTTCTATAGGCTTTGTCAGTATCTCAGTTATTCCCGCAGCAAACAGCTTATCCCTATTATCAACCATAGCATTGGCCGTAAGTGCAATTATAGGCAATTTCTTATAATACTCACCCTTAAGATCTCTGATGCGCCTGGTGGCTTCTAAGCCATTTACCACAGGCATCATGTGATCCATAAACATCAAATCATACCTTTTGTCTGCAGCCATGGATACCGCCAGTTCGCCGCCATTGGCCAAATCAATATTCATACCATATGGCTCTAATAGTTTTTCTGCTACCTTAAGGTTCATGGCATCATCATCTACTATTAATATGTTGACACCTTGAGTAGCAAACTCCTGTATAGCATCTTCAGCTTTAACTCTCTCATACTCTTCCTCTGACACAAGTCTTTGGCTTATATTAAAATAGAATCGACTACCCTTTCCGTACTCGCTTTCCACCTTAAGCTCTCCTCCCATAAGGTCTATAAGCTGAGAGGAAATGGTGAGTCCCAATCCAGTGCCTTCTTTACCTAAATTACTCTTTAAATCCAGCTGTTTGAATTCGTCGAACAGTTTTTCCAAATCCTCCTGTCTAATGCCAACTCCAGTGTCAGTAACAGATATTTCAAGTTCAATATTCTCTGTGGATTTGGAAATCACTTTTACACCAAGAGTTATACTTCCTATCTCAGTAAATTTCACCGCGTTGTTAAGAAGATTTATAAGAACCTGTCGAATTCTTATAACATCACCATAAAGTATAGGCGGAAATTTGTCATCTATATCATAATTTAGAGTTATTGGCTTTTCACCAATTCTATTTTCAATAATAACCCGTATGTTATCCATCTCAGAATATGCATCATATACCGTTTCTATAAGCTCCATCTTACCAGCTTCAATTTTAGACAGATCCAAGATATCGTTAATTATGGACAGTAATGCATTACCTGATAGCTTTATATGATTTAGATAACCCTTTTGTTCCTCATCTAAATCTGTCCTAAGTAAAACCTCTGTCATTCCTATAACTGAATTCATAGGAGTTCTTATTTCATGAGACATATGTGACAGGAAGTTTGATTTGGATTTATTGGCCACCTCTGCTTTTTCCTTCTCTATCTCAATTTGCTGAACCAATCTTATGTCTGGATTCTCCATCAGCATATAAAAGGACAGATTGATAAGCATTATTCCCATACCACTAAGAAGTGCCATAGGATGAAATGCCTGATATAAGGACACAATTACCTCTATGGATAATGCTAGGGTTATAACTAATCTCTGCTTAGGGTGAATAACCTTCCAATGCTTAGCAAGAGTTACTATAACCATAATCAAAAATATTGCTATAGAACCGTAGGTCATATATGCAGCAGGGCCGTAAGAATAACTGCCAAGTTTGGTTTCCTTATAGTATAGGGGCAGGGCAAATGCACCCACAAACGCTGCTATAAACACCACATCACCTATGAAAGTTCTCTTTATTTCTTCATTTTTTTCTTCTTCAATGATAGCTATAATGTACCTATACACCAGATAAAACACTAGCACCATAGTTCCTATAAACAGCTTGTGTGCAAGGTCATTAATCCAAGGCGCCACGGTATCTCTGTTATTGACTGTATGTATTGTTACAGCATCAAACAACAGATTAACCAAGGATGTGACCAACATAGCCGAGAAAATTCTGTGCATTTTGTTCTTTTGTCGCCTTGCCGAGAAATACATCACAGCCATAAAGGCTATGACCATAAAGCAGGCCATTTCCATTCTTATCATAAAAAGTCCCCCAAAAGTAAATTATATGTCATTTCCAATTTAATATATTTTAGAATAAAATCCACCAGATTTTCTCATCATATATCTCTCACTGGCATAATCACCGCTTCGATCAAAATCACACACTACATAATCATCTGTGACATATATTCCACTACAAACATAATATTCCCCGTTTCCTTCATCAGATTTTGCAGTGATTGCTCCTATCATTTTTTTGTTTTCTCCGCTTAATCCACAGCTCCACACCTCATTGTCACTATATATTACATGTCCTTCTCTATCATTAGCTGCTTTCACATAATATATTCTTCCTTCATAGATGTTATATGCATAAACATTTGAATCTATAGCATGATAATATTCATCCGAATCATCAAGCTTACCGTCCGCTTCTGCCGAATAAACACACTTTACCAGTTGTCTTTCGTCGGTAATATAATAAGAAGAATTTTCATAGCTTTGAGAATATTTACCATAATACCTATAATAATCATCATGCTTATTATAAAGCACAATATTCATCCAAGAATCTCGGTCAAAATGGTTATACAATATTCCTTTATCATATAGCACTTTATTGGTATCATCAAAAGGTTTTTCCAAATCAACTGTGTACACTGATTCATAATCATCCAGATTTCCCGAATTATCCAAAATTTCATAATACATCAGTTGATTATCTGATATTCCAAAGTCAACCATACCATTAAACGAAACCACCACCTCTTGATTGGTATCTCCTATAGCGCATCTCACTATAGAAGCTTTTTTCTCATTATTGCTTCCATCATTAATACACACATACATATAGCCATCATGGACTACCAATCTATCCATAATGCCGGTTCCATCTACAGACCAAATTAAATCATAATTTCCATTTTCATCTATCTTGAAAACTCCATAACCACCATTCTCATTCTTAATTTTATCCAATATATATATTTCCTCTTCATATGAAAAAGCTATACCCATAGCATAATTGCCCATCTGGTCTTCCACGTCCTCACGATATTCCTCTGGATGATTTTCTACAAGCTGTCTTATCTCATTGACCTCTATGTATTCATCAGCCAAACTAATAACGGGATATATAAATGCACCAATACTAGCTAATAATATCAACACCATAGGCCCTATCTTCAAAAGCTTCTTTTCAGATGCATATACATCCTTTTTTCCCTTAAATTTGATTATGTTAAATACAGCAATGACAATTGCTATTATTACAATAATTGCATAAGTAGCTACTACATAACCATTTGATGTTAGTTTTCCACCGCCAATAAGCAGATTTACTACAGGAAAATACACACCAACTAAACCACATATACATAAGCCTATATTTTGATATTTGTACCATGTATCATTATCGAACATCTCCCATATCCATGCCAATACAAAGCTGGCAAGTGCTGCCCCAAGAGCGACCATCACTCCATCAGATATGGTGGTCACCACCTCACCAACATGGGTACTAAATATACGCCCATGAATCATATTTATTCCCATAGGCTCTGTTATGTTAAAATCCAGAATTCTATCTTTTCCTTTGACACTTGGTATAAAAAGCATAAAATATGTAGTTATTATAATATAAATTATCCGTATCGGCTTTTGTAGTTTCAGATACCAATTCGATTTTTTAATCTCCTTTTTATCTTTTGCATCATTCATTTCTATGTCATCTATTTTATTATTCTTCCCCATATTATCTCTCCTTTTGATTAGCTATTTTACCCTTTGAAAAATAATAACATTTTTGGCAAAAAATGTATAGGAATTTTGTCCAGAACTAATTTATTGACACTAAAAACTAGCTTGCAAAAAAAGGTGCACAGAACCAAAGTTCCATGCACCTTCTTATTATATTTGATTATTATATTTTACTGCCATCCGGAAGAAACCAACTCCCACTGTCCTGCATCATTCATAGTAAGAATCCACTGATATTCCTCATAGGTCTCACCTGCGTTAAGAGGTCCATCTGTATAGTCTGCAGGAACAGTGAAATCTGTTGTAAATACCACATAGTCTGCATCACCATACTGTTGCTTGTTAATCTCATCCTGTGAGCTTGAAAATCTGTCATCGTATGTAACACTAAGAAGCTCACACTCTGGAAAATGTGTACCAAATGCAGCTATTACATATTCCGAGCCATACATCATCTCATCCTCTGTAAATACTGGTGACTGACATATATTATATACTATACCATCTTCCAAATCGTAAATTTCTTCGTCTGTAGCTGTATCCGCAGACACTTCCTCAGTATCCTCAGCTTCTACATCTACTACCTCAACTACCTCTGTGTTAGCTGACTTCTTCTCAGCTGGCTTCACATCCTTAGCATCTCCACATCCGGTAAGTGCCCCCATCATCATTGCTCCTAAAACTAAACCTGTAAAAAATCTCTTCTTCATAATCTTATTCTCCTTCTTTTTTGCTTTTTTCTTTGTTTTGAGTCATGCTTGCTTATTTATCGCTATGGCTCCTTAAGTAATCTAGTGAATTCTTGCCGGCTTATTTATCCCCTATTTACTCGCCTTCACTATATACACGGACGTAATTTTATAAATATCCTATTTTTTGAAAAAATTTTTATTTTTTTTAAAGTCACTTGGTTTATAGGCACAAAAAAATGGCCGAAAGTTAAGCATTTTCGCCACTTTCAGCCTTTTCCTAAAACTCTTTATTTTATTCTAAAAAACTACACATACTTAAGATAATTCTTAACACTCACCACATAAGACACTATCTGACTAACAACTCCCACACCTACAAGTCCGTAGCATGTGCCCCACACCTGCTTTTTATGGGTTGCTATCCACATAATAATTCTTTGCACAAGGTTTTCCTGCTTGAAGAAGGAAACATCTCCTAATGCTATATAAGCAAACAATCCGTACATAGCAATTACCGCACATACTGTTAATACTACATTAACCACTCCCGGCTTATTCCTAGCAACAAAAGGAATCAAAATGGAATTGCCTATAAGAGAAAGTCCTAACATAATTAGCATAAGAATAACGAATACATTTGCACCAACATCCTCTATCATTACTCCATCTACCTCAACCTCAAAGGTATGCTTGATTGCAAATATAGTAATAAGGCTTGCTAATACACCTATCACATGACCTATTATAACTATTATATATTTCTCTGCCACCACATTCTTATATCCCCCTGGAAGAGCTATAGCATAGTTAGTCCACTTGGTTTTGTTA
Source organism: Lachnospiraceae bacterium (assembly GCA_017463225.1). GTDB lineage: Bacteria > Bacillota > Clostridia > Lachnospirales > Lachnospiraceae > Coprococcus_C. The sequence continues at coordinate 16,155 of JAFTPO010000070.1, forward strand.
TCTAATGTACATAAAACTGTAGACATTGCCATAGGCAAAAGACATGCCGCAAATACAGAGCCACCAAGCATAAGATAGCTTTCTGACAAAACCTTAAGCTTTGCCTCTAATCCCTCAGCTCCATTAAATTCCCAGCCTATCGCCTCTACCATCATAAATGCGTAAAGCACATAGAAAGCTACTAGATATATATATCCCTTACCATTTATAAAATCCTTATAAAGTAATCCCTTCATTTATGCCCACCTCCTATTTCTCTTACCAAAATACGAAGCAGAAAATGATGCTACAACCACCGCCATAACCACTAGAGCTCCGTGGTTATAAATCAAGTCAAACCAACCCTTTATAGTTTCAAATATTACCTCAATATTTTCCTCATGCATAAGCCAAGCCATAATAGCAACAAGAAACACCCCAAGGAATGAACAGCATATAACTACACTTACCTTTGCTGAAAAAATAATATCTATAGGGAGTCTGATAAGTATTATAAGAAGTCCTGCCATCCAGCAATATAGAACTGTCTTAAACTCCTTAAACCCATAAGGCTCATTACCTGCCATATAAATTATAGGTAATATTATGGATGAGAAGATGCTCATTATGGTATTAACAAAAAATGCCACTATGTATCTAGAGAATATCTCCTTCCATATATTTATAGGTGAAGAATATAGCACCTTATACCACTCAGCCTTGTGGTCCTGATCTATAGCTGAAGCACTAGTTAATGACACAGTTATTCCAGCTCCACATACATAGAGGATACATCCCTTATAAAACAGATTATATATAAACTCCTCTTCTTTAAGCTCCTGAAAGTTACCTACATTCATACCAAGTATAAATATCAAAGCAAATAGTGCCACACCTGCTATGGTCAAAAAGCCCATAATTACATTTTTCCTAACAAGGACAAGGTCCTTATAAATTAATCCTAACATAGACTCCACCCCCCTAGTTATGGTCGTTGTTAGTATTATTTACATAGAACAACATTATTTCTTCTAAGGATGTTTTCTCACAAAGCATGCCCTTGTACTTGGCTTTACATTTTTCCTGGTCCCCTACTAAAGCTTCGATACCAAAAGAGGATTTTCTATATCCGATAACATCCTCATCATCCACTGTGGCAAACTGCTCCTTGGAGCATTTAAGTATACCGTGACGCTCCGCCATAGTGTCCTTATCCTCTGAGAGAAGAATCTTACCCTTATGTATAAATACGATATTATCCGCGATTCTCTCAAGGTCAGTTATAATGTGTGATGACAGGAATACTGTGTGCTCACTGTCTTGGATAAACTCCATAAATATATCTAGAATCTCATTACGAACAATAGGGTCAAGACCGCCTGTTGGCTCGTCCATGATAAGAAGCTTTGCGTGGTGGGAAAGTGCTGTGGCAATCTGAAGCTTCATCTGCATACCACGGGAATAGTCTCCCACCTTCTTCTTAGTAGGAAGCCCAAGCTTCTCAAGATACTCATAGAATAGCTTTGAATCCCAGTTCTTATACATTCCCTTTAATATCTTATCAATATGTTTTGCCTTAAGATTTGGATGAAAACCTATATCGTCAAAGACAACTCCCACATTCTCCTTAATATCAAATTCATTTTTTAAGTTATCTGCTCCAAAAACCTTTATGTCCCCACCATCAGTCTTAAGCATATTTAAGATAGACCTTATGGTTGTTGATTTACCCGCACCATTTTGTCCGATAAAGCCTGTAACCTGTCCACTAGGAACATTAAAGCTTACATCCTTTAGGCTAAAGCCCTTGTAGCTTTTGTTTAAGTTTTTGATTTCTATTGCATTTTCTACGCTATAGTCTAATGACATAGTTAATCCCTCCGCTACTTAGAGTGATCCTCATATATGATGGTCAGAATTTCAATCAGCTCCTGTAAAGGAATATCACAAACCTTTGCTCTAGTCACCGCATTTTCAAAATGGTCCTCAAGCTCCTGCATAACCTTCTCACGGATAAGTCCCTGATTCTTAGCCTTAACAAAACAACCGATGCCAACGCGGGTTTCTATAAAGCCATCTCGCTCCAGCTCCTCGTAAGCACGCTTTGTAGTTATAAGGCTAATGCGAAGCTCCTTGGCAAGAAAACGCATAGAAGGAAGCATCTCTCCCTCCTCCAATTTACCAGAAACAATCATATCCTTAATCTGCTGCTTGATCTGTTCATAGATAGGAACACTACTTGTGTTACTAATTATAATGTTCATAGGTATACCTTTCTTAATTTTAAACTCTCGAGTGTGTATAGTGTATATATACACCTAAGCACACCCCTTTGTCAACACCATCTTCAATATTTTTTCAAAAAGTAATTTTGCATCTCAAATGCAACACTTCTGTTGCAATAAGTCTGACGTTGCAATAAGTTTGAAAAGTAAAGAAATTTTATAAATAATTACTAACTTAATAGTAGTAAAGAAAAAAGGACTACAAGCATAAGCTTATAGTCCATACTTTTCTAAACATAAAGTTTTTCTGATGCAAAATTACCCTTTATCAACAAAGAGGTCCTTTTTAACATCTCGTCTGCATCACCACAAGACATCCCAACTGATAAAACTTCGTAAGGAAAACCTTTGTCATCTAATACGCCAGTTCCATTTTTGAAGTCTTTCCCATCTCCATCAATTAAAACAGATGTGTTTTCTTCTATTGGTAGTGTTGCAATTACATTATAAACTAACATAATTAGTTCCCCCTTTCCGATAAATATTCTTGAAGTTCTTTCTTATAAGAAGCCAATGCTTTTTTTGTTTGAACTATCTCTGGTTCAGTAAGTTCATATTCATCAGCTTTCTCAATAAGAATTTCTTGTGCTTCTATTTCATTCTCTAATCTAGACCTATAAGAACCGTCATTTTTATTGTTACGGTATTGCTCTGCGTGAATAAGTTCTTCATAAACAGCAGAACGACTAGGTTTAGACGAAAATAAAATTAAGAAACCATTTAGAGTAGATGCTTCGGCATTCTGCATTTCTAAAAACCTATCAACATCTTCTCCCATTCCAAAAGTTCCACCTATCGCCTTAAACTCTTTCAATAATTTGAAAAACTGTTTTTTGGGCATAGGCTCAACATAGCCTTCAGGCTTGGGTTTTCTATACATCTTTCTTTCCTCCTTGTCTTTTAGGCTTATTACCCTTTAAGTTTCATCATAAGACAAATACAGAGGAACTTCCTCCTGCTATTGCCTTCGATGAAACTAAAAGGCAACAGCCCTATAATCTTCCTTTTTCTCTTAACCTCCAACAAAATAAATCATTATTTGTTAATATTATTATACTCTAAAAACAATAAAAACTCAATAATGATTAAACTAAACACATAATATAAAAAATATTGCCTTAATTAGTTAAACAATATCCCCTGACAAGCTTAATTATCATCATTTCTCCAATCGTTAGAAAAGTCATAACCAAACAAATCCTTGCCACTCATAACTGCATTTTCAAAATGGAGCGACTTATCCGTTTGCTGATGATGTCTTGTAACAATATTAAGCTCCTGTTC
>JAFTPO010000071.1 GCA_017463225.1 Lachnospiraceae bacterium
ACTCTAGCTTAAATAATGTCCCTAAATTACTGTTTGTGTTTCCATTCTGTTGAATGTAAGATTTGTACTAAATCTTTTGAAAATCTCTTAAAGAATTTTCAGGGTTATCATGTTATTAATTTGTCAAAGGTTCTTGCTGTCGTCTAACGCGACAACTTCTAAAGATTACCACATTCAAAATCCATTGTCAATAACTAATTTTGATTTTTTGTATTCTTTTTTGTTGCTGTCATGTGACAACTTTGTTAATATACCACCAGTATAATTTAAAGTCAACACCTTTTAGTGTACTAATTTAAAAACAATATTTTGTCACTTTATCACAATAAAGTTTCCATACCTATATAGACAAAACATAATGAGGAGTATTCATCTACCTTACCACATATATGGTATATCATAACGAATACTCCTCATTATCTCTTAATACTGATATTCTAATCTGGTCTTATACTTCCGTCAAGAATTGCTCTTACATGGGTAAAATCCTCTGCATACCAATTCTTAATCTTGTTCTCTCCTATGTAACAATCATAAAACATCTTAGTTATATCCGCTCCATCTTTAATCTTGAAGTTTGGACCAAAATTGAAATTATCATTTATACTACTCTCAAAAAACATATATTTTAAATCATCAATATGTCTTGTATCAAAGCTTTCCGGAAGAACCATATCATTAGGTAGCTTTGCTTCTGAGAACATATACTCCATAGTTCTAACCTTTTTAGTATTCCACTTATCTCCAAAGCTAAATCCATAAGGAAGCATACACTGATAGAACATATAACTCATACTCTCTACGTTACTGGTATCAAAATAAGATCCTAAACTAAAATCCTTAGGTATAACAGACCCTGCAAACATAAGAGTCATATCTACTATCTCTCTTGTGTCAAACATTTTACCAAAGGAAAAACCCTCTGGCAGGGTAATCCATGAAAACATACCACAACAACTACTGGCATTAATTGGAAGTTCAATTTTACCTCCCTTATAATCCTTAGCATTAAACTTAAGTATTTTCTTTCCACTATGGCTTAAGTCCTGTTTGAACTGCATAGGATTATACAACACCCAATTCTTATTTCCAGTCTTCTCCTGGAACCACTCAAAATGTGACACTCCTCTTTGTTTCTTAAACTCCTCACGTTCACCTTCATCCTCTATGTATATGAAATATGAGGCTCCCTCGAACAAAATGTGAGTTTTGCCAATGGATGTCTGACGCTTAATATCCTCATCCGACGCTTTAGTTCCAGCAAATCTGTTAGAGCTACCACCCGTTGATAATTTAAATGCCATTTTTACAACCCTTTCCGTTAAAATAATTTATTTATCTTCTATAATATATTAGAAGTTAAAATTCGCAAATCTATCCCCATCCTCACGTTTATCAAGCTTTGTCTGTTCAACAACCTTAACAGCCATATCAATCTGTTCCTTCATTGACTCGGTAATATTTGTCTCCTCGCCATAATTAAGATATGCCAATACTGTAAGCATCTCAGACTCTGTGTCTGTATAATAGCCTGTACCAGCCTGCTTCATATCACCAAGATTCTTTACCAATTCGTATAACTTATTTGGAAGTGTTCTATAATCCCACTTTCCTCCATTAGTAAAATTATCCCCTAATCCTAACATTTCTTTACCTCTCGTTATTTATTAATATATATCAATCTCAAACACCATTTAAGTTTAACAAATAATTTCAATATACACAAGATTAACTTGTCCATTTTAACGCTGTTTTTTAAATTTATTCAATTATTTCACCAATTTATGCAGATTATAATATTCTTAATAGAATAGCAATAAAAAAATTCCTATAAATTACATTTGAAATTCTGCAAAACACTTTTTATTCTAATATAATTTGTACTAAATTTTATACATCAAAATCCTTATAAATACTAAACTTTTCCTTGAAATCTGTCAAATTTAGGAGTAGAATGATAAAGGTTTGTTGGCTGAATTATATAAAACAAGATTATAAGAAAGGATATATGCAACTGTCCTAAGATTCGGCCAAAGAAAATTTAATATATGGACAGGGCACTTTTTTTGTGCAAATGCATAGGTGATTTTTATGGGTAAACCTATAAACAAGTGGGTCAGCGCAGCAATCCCTGCACTCTTACTTCACTGTAGTATTGGTACTGTGTACTGTTGGTCAATTTTCAGTCAGGAAATCGCTGATTACATTGGTCATTCAAAGGGAGCAACTGAGTGGGCATTCAGCTTCGCAATCTTCTTCCTCGGTATGTCAGCAGCTTTCCTTGGAAATGTAGTTGAGAAGGATATTCACAAGTCTTCACTTATCGCTACTATTTGCTTCGCTGCAGGTATGGCAGGTACTGGTTTCTTTATCTACTACGGTGGACAGCACAAGGGTAGTACATTAGCACTTGTAGGTATTTATTTATGCTACGGTCTTATTATGGGTATTGGTCTTGGTACCGGATACTTATCACCAGTTAAGACTCTTATGCTTTGGTTCCAGGATAGAAAGGGTCTTGCAACAGGCCTTGCAGTAGCAGGCTTCGGTGCAGCTAAGGCTATCGCTTCTCCAATTATGCAGTCTTTACTTGCTAATCTTGGTGATGGTGGAATCTACAAGATGTTCTGGATTTTAGCATGTGTATACTTTGTGATGATGTTTGTCGGTCACTTATTATTACATAAGCCAGCTGGTTGGGTTGAGCCACAGGGCAAGGAAGCTAAGAAGAGCATTCTTTCAGTTATTAAGACAAGAAAGATCGGAAACTACATCGGTATCTGGTTAATGTTCTACATCAACATTACATGTGGTCTTGCACTTATCTCTCAGGAGAAGATGATTATCAAGTGTTTGGGACTTGCAAGCTTCGTAGGTATCATTTCAACTGTTTCAGCTATATTTAATGCTGGTGGTCGTCTTGGATTCTCTGCTTGGGCAGATTCTATGAAGGACAGAAATACAATTTACAAGTTAATCTTCATTATCTCTATCGCTCTTACTGCTGCTACTATTGTAACAGGTGGTATCAAGAACGGAGAGGGTAATACAGCACTTATCGTATTAGTTCTTGCTCTTATCTTTATGGTAAATGCAGGTTACGGTGGCGGATTCTCAAATGTTCCAACACTTCTTTCAGACCACTATGGTATGGGAAGTATAAGTGCATTGCATGGTATCACACTTTCAGCTTGGGCATTCGCAGGTCTTTCAGGTAACCAGATGGCTGCTTGGATTGTTAAGACCTTTGGTGAGGAGGTTCCTCTTGAGCATAAGTTAGATGATGGAACTATTGAAACAATTATGGTAAATCCAACCGGATATCAGTACGTATTATATGCGACTGTAGTACTCTACGTAATTGCATTAGTTCTTTCACTTGTATTGGTAAAGGCGCCTAAGGAAGGCGAAATTCCAGCAGATGCAATGATTGGTGATCCTAACGACATTCACTAATATTACAAAATAAAAAACAGATGTCAGAGTATAATCTGACATCTGTTTTTTTATAAATATAAAAGTTAAGGTGTATATTGCTCTGCAATTAGTCTTTCAGCCGTACCATCATTTATCATATTCAGCATATGAGCAACTATCTCAGGATCGAACTGTTTTCCTGAATTCTCTTCTAACTCAGATATGATTTTCTCCATAGGAAGCTTTTTACGATACACTCTATCACTATTCATTGCATCAAAGGCATCTGCCACACAAAGAATTCTACCAACTAAAGATATCTCATTACCTTTAAGCTTGTTGGGATATCCATTACCATCATATCTCTCATGATGATGTAAAGCACCATCTTGAATACCAGGAATAGCAGTAAAATTCTTTAAAATATCTGCTCCAACCTTGGTATGAGATTCTATAACTTTACGTTCTTCATTAGATAGCTTTTCAGGTTTGTTCAAAATAGTATTTGGAACACCAATCTTACCACAATCGTGCATTAAAGCTATATAAAAATAATTCTTAACAACCTCTTTATCCAAGCCTAATCTATTTGCTATCTCTCTTGTATATATAGCAACTCTTTCTGAATGACCATGTGTGTAAGCATCTTTAGCGTCGATAAAAGATATGAATGTATCCATAGTCTGAAGAATAATCTTTTCATCTCTTTTTTGTCTACGCTTATAACTTAACAAACAAATCTGAACAACAATATAACAAATCAATGAAATAGCCCAAATTATACGTACTACCTGTAAAACCCAATACATTTTTGAGTCCTGTATAGTCATTTCAAAATAGCCAAATAATTTAATATTGTCAATTTTAAGCAAATTTTTAGAAATTGCCACGAAGCCAAAGGTTTGGTCATTTTGTTCCTCAACAATGATATTGTAGTCCATAGGAGTCAAAGTTAAGATGTCTCCCTCATATACATACTCTCCATTCCACAAACTATCAATTTTAGCTTCTTCAGAAAGGTGGAGTTCAACTGTCCAATCATGAAATCTCATATCACTGGAATTAATTATATCACCATCATACTGAGCTCCACATAGAATATTATCCTGAGCATCATAATCATTCCAATACTTCTCTATATTCATAGTTACAGTAACATTTTCATTATCTGACTGACCATCTATTATATTAATTTCCAATTCTGTATTATTGAATTTTTCAACCTGCTTGCCTACAACTTCAAATCCCATTTGAATACATAAAAACGCAACAGAAAAAATAAGAATTGTAATAATTTTATTTCTCATAAGTAATCCCCTTAAATTTTAATCTATTACCTACAATTTTACTACATTTTTCACTTTATCACAATAGACTATTAAATAATATCAGTCTAATATTTAAAACTGTAAAAATAAAAAAGTCTTGTAATAATATTATCACAAGACTTTCAGCAGGGGATGAGAGAATCGAACTCCCACCAAAGGTTTTGGAGACCCCTATCATACCATTTGACCAATCCCCTATATTTATAATAAGCACACTCTCTCAGTGTGCTTTATTAACAAATTATACTCTTTAAATGTACCTTCAGAACTTCACACAGATGAGACTTTCATCTCTTTAAATATTCTCCCGTTTCTAAGAAACCTCTAAGGATAAGCCCTCGACCTATTAGTATTAGTCAGCTGAATGTGTTACCACACTTACACTCCTAACCTATCAACCTTGTAGTCTTCAAGGGGTCTTACTCCGAAGATGGGATATCTTATCTTGAGGGGGGC
>JAFTPO010000072.1 GCA_017463225.1 Lachnospiraceae bacterium
ACCCTCGACACCACGGGTATGAACCGTGTGCTCTAGCCAACTGAGCTATCCCGCCATATTAAATGGGACCTACAGGGCTCGAACCTGTGACCCTCTGCTTGTAAGGCAGATGCTCTCCCAGCTGAGCTAAGATCCCATAAATCGATGTGTCATCTGACACCTTTGTTAGTATAAAGGCATATGAGGAAAAAGTCAAGAACTATTTTTAAAAAATAATATAATTTTTTCCAGCAGCTTCATCACCACATATTATATCATACCCAAACATCTAAGGATATATACCCAAAGTGTAAGAGTAACAGATGACGCAAGTGTTGTGATTACTATAGCATTAGAAGCTAAAACGTGGTCATTATCCATACTCTTAGCCATTACATAGCTACTTACGGTAGTTGGTGCTGCAAGCATAACCAATATTGCTACCATCTCAGCATCTCTAAATCCAAGCTTCATAGCTATAGGCAAAAATATCATAGGAAGACCAATCAATTTGATAAATGATGCTCCAATAGCCGGTCTAAGCCTTGTAAGGGCTTCCTTAAAGCTAAAGCCTGCACCTATGGCAATCAGAGCAATAGGCGTAGCTGTCCTTCCAACATAATCAAGACCTCTATCAAGGATAACCGGAAGCTTAAGCTCTACTAATGAAGCCAATAATCCCAATATAATTCCTATAATAATAGGGTTCTTAGCAATGTTTATTATAGAATTCTTGAGTTTACTTGCACCCTGTCCATTTTTATTTGGACCTTCGCAAACAAGAATCACTACTGAAAGCATATTAAAAAATGGAACTGATGCAACTATCATCAAAGCTGTCATTCCTATATCGCCACAGATATTCTCTACGAATGCAACTCCTAGTATGGCTGCGCTACCTCTGGCTCCGGCCTGAGCAAATGCTCCCACCAAGCTCTTATCCTTAATTATAAGCTTAGACAAGGACCACACTAATCCAAACATTACTATAGTTACTATAAGGCAGAACAGGAAAAACCTTACATCCATATCCTTTTTTACGTTTGTAGCAGATATGTCCTTAAAAAGCATAACAGGAAGAGCTACATTAAAGCAAAACTTATTTGCCACATCTGCAAACTCTTCTGTAAGCATCCCTATTCGTTTTAATACATATCCTAACAATATTACAAGGAATATGGGCATAGTTGAATTTATACTAAAAATAAAGTTTTCCACGTTTTTCACCTCACTAAATCAAGAGTTTACAACTTTAAAAAATATAAGTCAAATTTTTTTCAAAAAATCTGTTGACAATCAATTATTTGTGTAATATAATCTATCTTGCGTCAAGGAAAGGTACCAAGTTACCACACAGAGTACGCAACTAGTTTTAATCACCTCGGGGTGTGGCTCAGCTTGGCTAGAGCGCCTGATTTGGGATCAGGAGGTCGCAGGTTCGAATCCTGTCACCCCGACTTATAACCAAACACTTTTTATGCATGATATGCGGGTGTAGTTCAATGGTAGAACACTAGCCTTCCAAGCTAGATACGTGGGTTCGATTCCCATCACCCGCTCTTTATTTTCGCAATAAGCGAAAATCAAATGTGTCCGTAGCTCAGCTGGATAGAGCAACGGCCTTCTAAGCCGTGGGTCGGGGGTTCGAATCCCTTCGGGCACATTTATTTTTTTTATATTTTTTACTATGGTGGGTATAGCGCAGTTGGTTAGCGCGCCAGATTGTGGCTCTGGAGGCCAAGGGTTCGAATCCCTTTATCCACCTTTTTTATTATTTAAGCTTTGCTAGGAGCAAGCTCTTTGGGCTATCGCCAAGCGGTAAGGCACAGGACTTTGACTCCTGCACTCGTTGGTTCGAATCCAACTAGCCCAGCTTAAATTTTTTAATTATGGGCCACTAGCTCAGTCGGTAGAGCACTTGACTTTTAATCAAGTTGTCGGGGGTTCGATTCCCCCGTGGCTCACTTTTTTATTTAGAAGAAAACTTCTATCTAAAGAATGCGGGTATGGCGGAATTGGCAGACGCGCTAGATTTAGGTTCTAGTGGGAACACCCGTGCAGGTTCAACTCCTGTTACCCGCATGTAAAGGCAATCATTTTATATGGTTGCTTTTTTTAGTTTTACCCCTAGGAAGTCCTTGGGGAGTCGTTTATAATAAAGGATTTCTGAATTATGGTCGAAAATCACGGACGGTCTGCAGGACAAGGAGTTCCAGTAAATATTCTTCCCCAATTTGGGCACTTCTTGGGCACCTCGGCACTTCTCCTCTTCTACTATTGTATTATAATAGGAAGAAACTCATTATCTAATAGATTGTGTACAATGTGAAAAAGCAGAGTTGTTAGCTCTGCTCTTAATAGTAATTTCAAGTATTCAATAATTCAGTAAATCGAACTATATCTCTCTAAACTAATATCATTCGTATGATATAAATTCTCCAGACGAACTTCCATCTAATTCAACGTATTGAACTGTATAATCAAACATCCCTAAATCATTCACATAAAATTGAACTACCCAATCACTTTTTACAGTTGCACCAAATGAATTTTCTGCATATACATATCCCTTCAATGCTACCAAATTACCTTTTTTCTGATACGATATTTCTTCCGTAGAAGGGAAATCTGCGCTCTTCGGATTTTTCAGATTATCTTCCACTATGGTCTTTGCTATAATATAGTATGATTGCATATCATAACTATCAATTGTTTGATCCTCTAATTCTGCACAACTAGTTTGTACACAACCATCTTCATACAAAACAAAAGGTGAACTAGGTATAAATATTCTATAGTCGCCTTCTTCGATAACCGTTACCACAGTATTATATCCATTCGCAATAATTTCGTAATTCAGAGTACTATCCAACGTTCCTTTAAATTCTATGTTTTCAAACCCTAGTTCCGTTGCATATATATTATATACTTCGCTTGCAACCGCTTCACTTTGATACTCTTTAAAAGCCTCAATAAATTCTTCTTCCTCAGTGATAACTTGTGCATTTTCTGTAACGACGGTATCTGAAGTAGTTATATTTTCAACACTATCTAATTCCTCTACCTCATCTTCATCTTCTATTTCCTGTACTACTTCTATCACCTCAATCTCCTCATTAACACAAATCAATTCATATTCAATAAACCATGAACCAATTTCTTGTTTTACAGAAACAACTCTTCCTGTTACAACATCATCAGACTTTAGCATTACATCTTCTTGAGAGATAAAATTCAAATGCTCACCAGCCCAAGCATTATATCCAGCTATAGATCCTGGATGGTATTCTACAACTTCAAATTTCACAATATTTCCAATTGTTTCTCGCCCTTCATTTAATGCTGTTTCATATAATTCGGCATTTTCGTAATCAATTGTAATATTTTCATTATTATAATTCACATCATTGTTTTCGGCTGTTACATTTTCAATAACATCAGCATCATTACTCCCACATCCACATGTGCATATAAGCAATATACCAATAAACAAACACATAATTTTTCTTTTCATTCTTTTCACCTTCTAATATGAGATTTATACTTGTGCAATATCAAAATATTATTTGTATGTAACCATGTCTAAATTATACTTAAGACACTTTAAAAAATCAAGTTTAGCACAATCCCACTCCACTATTTTCACGCATAAGCTTGAACACACAGGTTTCTTACCTGTTACCCGCATAATCATATATTCAATATTTATTACACTTATATAATTTCAAAAGCTCTTGAGATGGCAGAAAAGTGTCCGTCATCCCAAGAGCTTTATTTTTAACCATTATTCTATTTTAAGCCTTACTTCTCTTTCTTAAACCTAAGAGCATCAATCCAACTCCAGATATAAGCATAACCATAAATACCATACTTATATTAGAATTATCTCCCGTAGCTACAGTTGTATCTGTAGGCGTATCTTCCGTTGTATTCTCTGTTGTTGAAGTTGTTGCTTCTGTAGTAGTTGAAGTTGTCTCCTCTGTGGTAGTTGAGGTTGTCTCTTCTGTAGTTATCTCAGTACTACTATCATTAGGCTTATCTTGGCTTGTTGAACCCGGCTTGTCAGTTATAACAACCCACTTATCAGTAACCTCTGTAAAACCATCCTCGGTCTTAATATGAACCTTACCATCCTCAGTTACCTTAAATACCTTGCTCTCTGCTGTAGTATATCCATCTGCAGTAACCTCTTCTATTACTGTATACTCTGTATCCGGTTTAAACTCTTTAATAGGGACCTCATACTTATCAGTTGTTGTTACCCATGTTCCTACTGTTGTTCCTGAAGGATCCACTACCTTAAGCTCTGAACCCGCTACATTGTCACTAGTTTCTCTGTCGATTCTGTTGATATACATATAGTCAAGCTCATCTTTCATAACTATTGTATCACTATGAAGATTAAATAGACCTTTTCCAGCATACAAGGTTCCATCACTATCCATTATAAAATTAATACTGTTAGCTATCTCATATCCATATGGTGACTCAAGCTCAGTTAATGTGTACATAACACTTGGTTTGAATAGACTTAGCGGAAGTTCCTTTTTGGTACCTGTTGATATCCAAGTAATAATTTCCTTTCCAGATTCCTTTTCTGTAATAGTAAGCTTTGCACCTGACAATCCCTTGGAATCTGTTGCATCCACCTTGTTTACATATATACTCATTGGCTCATCTACCATAGTCACTGCAGAACTGTTGCTCTGGCTATATGTTAAACCACCATCAGAACTAATATAAAGCAATCCATAGCTGTCAATTGCAAAGTAGATATCCTCTGATACCTTATATCCAACCGGAGCATTTTGCTCTGTCAGTCTATACTTGTTCAGCTCTCCAGACACTGATGGGTTCGGAGTCTGAAGGTATTGGCCCACATCAAAGCTCTCATCTCCTGACTCAAACTCACATATCTGATTTTCTTGTTCATCATAGATCACAAGCTCTGCACCTACAACCGGTTCACCATGAATATCAACCTTATTGATTGATACATTAACTGCATCGTCTATCATAGTAATATAGTTTCCATCAACAGTTTCGCCGTCTATGACCACTTTACCATCTGCATCCAATTCAAAGGTTATACTCTCAGTGTAAGAATATCCCTGAGGAGCGCCTGTCTCCACTAACTGGTATTTGTTACCAAGCACAAGAGTCTCTATAGGTATAACATATGGCACTGTTGTTGATTCCCAGCTATAAATCTCTACATCTGCTGTAAGATCAATCAGCGTTAGACTTGCTCCCGGAAGCTCAGGCCCTCCGGCTATTGCCTTCTTACTAATAGTCACATCATCTCCATAAGGAACATCTGACATAACTACTCGTCCATCCTCAGCCTTAACATATGCTCCATTAGCATCCACAAGATATACATTTCCATCATGACCAACATAGAAATCTATATCATCAGCCATATAATAATCCTCCGGTGCACTAACCTCTACAAGAGTATACTTATTATAATCACCCTCATTTGCAGGAACTGATAGACCTATCTTTGAAGCAATCTCTGTTGTTATCACATAATCTGAGGTAGTAGAGCTCCATGTTGTAAGCTCATTTCCATCATCATCCTTAATGCAAAGCACCGCGCCTACAATATTCTTCTGGGTTGTGGCATCTACCTTTGCTATGCTAAGTTCAATTCCCTTATCCTTCATAACAATTGTAGTACCTGATAAAGTTGCATTCTCATCACTGCCTGTCATAAGCTTAACTGTGCCATCAGCCTCTATCATAAAGTAAATCTCTTCAGAGTAGCTGTAGCCTGCAGGGGCTGCTGTCTCAGTAAGTGTATAAACAACATTAGTTTTTAGCTTTGTGCTATCAATACTATGAGCACTATCCCCACTCACCCACTTATCAACAACTGTTCCGTTGCTATCAGTAAGTGTAATGGTAGCTCCGGCTACCTCATCAGATGATACAATACTCTGCTTACTTACTTTCAAGGAAAGCGGAGTATCTGTAGCATCAATAGCATAGGTATATATATTATTTACACCGCCTGCTCCCTTCGCAAGTCCCTTGTATTCTATATACTGTGATGATGAATTTGAACCTATTATTACAGAAAACTCTTCATCACTTAACGCATAACCTTCCGGAGCCTGAAGCTCTTTAATTACATAAACTGAACCATAGGTCATACCAGTAAATGTTATAACTCCATCAGCATCTGTTGTTGATTTTGCAGATGGTGAATCTGAACCATCCTTATAGGCTGCATATACAGCTCCCTGTAACAGTTCACCTGTTTCAGATTTCTTAGTAAGAATCACCTGTCCTTCTGCTTCATAATTTGTTACAGTCAAGTCATTTGTAGGCTCTGTTATATCCTTAAGCGCTACAACCAAGTCCTTCTGTCCTGTGGTTAAAATTCCCACATGAGCGTATGTATCCATACTATCATCTGGAATAAATTGACACACTGTCTCTCCTGTAAGAACATACCCTGGCGCCGGCTCTAATTCCTTAACCACATAAGTATAATAATCAACATCACTTCCGTTTGCTACTCCGCGAGTAACATTCATAAAGTATACATATCCATCTTCTCCTGATATAGCTGTATCAACCTTATTATATTCAGGAGTACCATCCACGGTATCTACTCTATATAACTCAAATACTGCCCCTGACAAAGCTGCTTGAGAATTTCCATCCACATCAATTCCCACCTTCTTGAATTTGAAGCTCATATATGGTGACTGAAGCTTTTTCTCATCATTATAATGTTTTAACTCAACAGGTTTAGTATTACTATTAACGTTAGCTACCAGCATTTGTGGGTCAAGCATGTAATTCTCCGGAGCCTCTGTCTCTCTTACATAATACAAGCCAAACTTAAGTCCTGTAAATCTAGCCACACCGTTTGCATCAGTAACTGCTATTACAGGCTTACCATTTTCATCAAGCACTACATTCTGCTTACTGTCATAAAGGGTATATGTTGCTCCCTCTACAAATACAGTTGGATCTGCAGTACTTGTCTTGGTAATCTTTATCGAACCGGATTCCTTATAATTCTTAACCTGAACCTTCTTAGTTAGGTTCACATCACTATCAGTTACTGTAACCTTACACTCTGTATCATCAAGGATATAACCTGACAATGTAGCTGTTTCCTGATATACATACTCAGCGCCAAGTTCTAACTCATCAAAACTAGCCACACCATTTGCATCAGTAATAGCAGTTTCAACCTCTACACCGTCCTTCTTGAGGACAAATGTAACACCTGAAAGCTTATTGCCGTCCTCATCAACCTTAGTTATCTCTAGCTTACCAGTAAGCTTTGTATTAGTTGCTGTTATAGTTACAGTCTTATTGGTTTCATTAAGTATAAATGAATCGCTCACATATAACTTAGTCTGGTCATATCCATCAGGAGCCTTTGTTTCAACAACTCTATATATGCCCTGTGGCAGATTAACAAAGCTTAACTTTCCATAGCTATCTGTTGTAGTCTCGAAGCCATCAACCTTCACAAACTCACCTGCTGCGTTTTGCTGCTGAAGCTCAAATGTCGCTCCTACAACTGCATCCCCATATTGGTCAACCTTTGCAACTGATACTCCATAGCCCATCTCCTGATTCTCAACATAAAGAGTAGAACCACTCTTAAGCTGGTTTAATGTAGCACCCTCAGCAGCTATAAATCCATCAACAGCTGACTCAATAGTACTATAATCATCACCAGGAATTATTACATATATTGGCTTTCCAGTGGACACGTATCCAGCCGGAGCCTTAGTCTCTTCAATCTTGTACAATACATCAAACACAAGATTAACTGTCTTCTTACCATCCGCTCCAGTTTCAACTGAGCCTATAGTTACTCCCTTGTTCTTGTATTCCTCTGCATAATTTGTATTAACCACCATAGTACTGCCATCATCTGACATCTTATAGGCTGTTACGGTAAATACGGCTCCTCCTAAAACAGTAAGACCACTATGCTTAGATACTATAATCGAACCGTAATCAGAGGTTGCCCAAGCGCTACTCTTTTGTACTGTTCCTGTAAGCTTAACATTGCTTGATGACAATGTATTCTGTGAAGTGTACAAGCTACATGCATTGCTTACATCGATATTTCCCGCCTGGGATTCAAAGGTTTCCCCATCCTTGTAGTTAACATTTACAAATACACTGTATGAGAGAATACATGGTGTTCCATCCGGAATATTTTCTATAAGCAGTGTTCTGGTTGCTGAATCAAAGCTTGTAGTTATACCTGCAAGAGTTCTTCCATCAGCTGTCACAAGACTTACTGTGCTAAGATCAATATCTAGGCTTGAGCCCATTACATCCTTAAGAGTAAGTGTTCCCTCTCCATCTATAAGGTCATATCCCTCCGGATTGACATTAATTGTATACTCTGCGTAAGGAGCAGTAGTTGATGTATAATTGTAATTCTTGGTTAATAGCGTACCTACTGTAGATGTGGTATATCCATTACCTACCACGCTTCCCAGCTTCTCTTCGGTATTTCCATCATCCAAGATACCATCAACCTGGTTATACATATATGTAACATTACTTCCACTAGCCAATAAGCTACGAATAGTCTCATCTGTCAAATCATATGTATATCTAAGTTCAAAATATCCGGTATACTGGTTAGCCAGTATATAATTAGTTATATCAAAACGGAAGGTCTTATTATCATCAGAGCTTACTGTAATTAAATCAGTAGCTACTCCACCTACTGTAATGGAACCATTAACAACCTCAAACTCTGCTGTAGAAATCACATTTCCATCAGCATCCTTAAGAGTTGGTGTATCATAAAGATAAATCTTCTCTCCAGCTAATGCCTCGTCATAAAGCTGTGAAGTATTTACTACCTGAAGGTACCAGCTACCTTTAGTTCCATTTTGTCCATCAGCAGACTTATACTGAACTATATTAAGCTCTGACTTGGTATACCTATATGTGCTTTCCGCAGATTCTTCATTACCATTTGGATCCACTACATAAGATGTGTTAGTAAAGCTGTACTCCTCCGCTTCACCTGCATCATAGCTTGTAGTGTAAGTAATTGTAATCTTATTATCTGTACCCTCTACATACTTTACACTTCCAAGTGCAACATTAAAGCTTGTTCCTGATACATCACCTGTGTAAGGATTAGTTACTGAGGTTGTACCATAATCAACTTTAAATGTTCCCGGCTTATAAGTAAGACCTGTACCCAAAACATCCTTGAATGAAAGTGCAATGGCCTCAGTCTGAGTAGATGGTATATTTATTTCTGACTTCCAAGTTATGGTCTGCGCATCTACATCCACACTGTCATACTTCTTTGTTATCCAATCATTGTGTACAGTAACTGTACCTGTAACATTTTTATTTACACCATAATCCGGATTAGTGACATTGATGTTGTTTTTATATTCTACTGAAGTTATTCCATTGCTGGAACCATTAGCAGTTGTAGCGTATGTAATGGTATACTTACCTACCGAACCTGTAGGAAAGGTATATCCTGCGGTAAGCTGGTCACCTGTAATAGTATAAGCAGCCCCACTGGCAGGTGTTATAGTAACATCTCCACTAACCGTTGTATTCTCAGGTAATGTATCCTTAATTGTTGTTCCTGACATATCAATACTATCACCATCATTCACAACAACTGTCCAGTATACTAATCCATTGCTTGAGTCATGCCATCCCCACTTACTAGCCCATGTCTTGCTTCCAAGGGAAAATGTATTAGATGAATTCATACTGTTATTTGAGTTTTCAACCTTTGCAGTATTGTATAAATCCGAATTTGAACTACTGTAATAATAGTCATCAGAAAATGCTGAGTCAGCAATTTCTACACTATATGTAAATGTGTAATCAGTTCCCTTCACAGCATCATTTATTGTATAGCTCATCTCCTGACCGTTAACTGTTGGGGTTACAGCTGTGCCGTCAAGCTTTAATGAACCTGCCACATATGTAAGGTCATTTCCAAAAACATCTGTAAAAGTTATAGAATCTGAAGTACCATTCTCTCTCACTATTACAGTGAAATCCTGATAGTTCTTACCATCCTTAGTGTAAACTCCACCTGTTCTCGACTTAGATACAGATGGAATACTATTTGGATCTGTCTTCTGCACTGTAATAGTTGTTCCTGCTATCTGTGCCTGTACCTGACCCTTCTCATCCTCCTGTAAGTCATTAACACTAATGATTGCATCTACGGTAAGTCCACCACTAATATCACTCTGGGACAACAGGGTATCATCTGTAATAAAGATATGTAATACACCCTTATCATCGATATTATAATTACCAACAGCAACATTATTCTGTATAACCTGCCCTGACTTGTTACTTATTGTAACTCCAGTTACTCCCAGGTCATAATATAAATCAGTGCCGGCATCTATCTGGTCTGTGGCCAGATTGCTTAACTTCCATGCCAGATTCACCTGAACCTTGTCACCATTATTCAAAATGGTCTCATTTGTAATGGCTGTTTCTACACCATTGACAAATGTGACAACAGTAACACTGGTATTAGGTAATTGCATGGAATTCTCGGCAGCAATTACACTTCCCGTCACATTGGTCATCATAGAGATGGTCATAACCAACGCCATCAACAATGCAGTAATTTTTCTTTTCATCGCTCTCATTGTTTTTCCTCCGTTAATCTTATATTTTGGTGTCTATAAACTTGGTTCGGGCATAGTAACCCTAATATAATTTCATATTCCTTTATATGATAGCATATGTTTACATAAAAATAAAGAAGCAAACCACGATTTTCCTTGATTTTCCACAGTTTTAGTGCTTTATCACGCTAAATCACCTAGTGTTATGTAAACTATTTGTTCAATATATTATTATATATTTTTAAAATCCTAATTCTTCAATAATCAACATGAAAAAAGAGGATATTCCTACACAGAATATCCTCTAAATAACTATAAAATCATAGCCTAGTTAAGATTACTCCTCAACCTTAACCTCAACAACCTCATCCTCATCATCGAAAAGATCGTCATCGAAGTCATCATCATAATCATCAAAATCATCAAGGTAATCTGGAGTGAGATACTTATAAACTGCAACACAAATACCTACGATAATAGTGATAATACCAACTATAAGTGCAACTGATAAGAAGGCGTTCTTAGCCTCTGTTACGCACTCGTCTTCCTTTACTACTGCTACTTCTTCGTACTTCTTCATATCTGTTACCACCCTTTCTTTAAAATTATGCTACCCATATTTAACATATGTATGTGAGAATTATACCACAATAGATACTATTTTTCTACTGCTAACATTATAATTTTACAGTTTTTTCAATAATTATCCTTAATTACTACAGATAGCTATAGCTTCTTCATCTTAACCATGGATGCATACATAGTCTTTACTCCAACTCTTTCGAAGTCAACAGTAATTTCCTTGTCACCTGGTGTGTCTACCACATCTGTTACCACACCATTTCCGAACTTAAGGTGTCTCACCTTATCTCCTACCTTAAACTCATCCTTTGAAGCAGCCTGTCCTCCCATAGGAAATGCTTTTCCAAATCCAGGATTAGCTGATGGATTTGTGGACTGATTGTAATAGTTCACATGCTGAATCCTAGGCTTTACTATACCTCTACCACCAACATCTCCCGGAAGTCTTCCACTGCCTAATCCACCTGCGAATTTGCCGGTCTGACTACCAGATGAGCTATATGCTTCCCTGCCATCTCTTTCAAGATAATGACTTGGAATCTCCTTTATAAACCTGGAGTCCTCAGTATAATTAGTATTTCCATACATCATTCTGGTAACTGCTGCTGAAAGATAAAGCTTCTCCATAGCTCTGGTTATACCAACATAGCAAAGTCTTCTCTCCTCCTCTAGGGCATCAGGATCATCGGAATCCATAGACATGCCACTTGGAAATAGTCTCTCCTCCATACCAGCTATAAACACATAAGGGAACTCAAGTCCCTTTGCACTGTGAAGTGTCATAAGAGTAACCTTTGCAGTAGGATTATCCTCATCCTCCTCCGCATCCACATCAGCTACCAAGGCAATCTCCTCTAAAAGCTCTGTCAGATTAGGATTCTCTGCAGTTTCCTCATAGTTTACTATCTTGGTCTTAAGCTCCTCTAAGTTCTCCATACGAGCCTTAGCCTCGTCAGTACCCTCAGCTCTGAGTGCGTCAATATATCCACTTTTATCAAGAAGCTCATCATAAAGCTCCTCAAGAGTATATTCCGGACTAAGCATAGCTTTTAAGCTCTCGATTATCTCAGTAAACTTCCCTATCTTCTCCACATTTCTACTCATGCCAGGCACTTCTTCAATATCAAGTAGCGCATCGTATAAATTAATATTATTTGAGTAAGCAAAGGTACTAAGCTTATCTACTGTTGTATCGCCGATACCACGCTTAGGTACATTTATGATTCTCTTTAAGGATTGGTCATCACTAGGGTTCACTAAAATCTTAAGGTATCCCAGTATATCTCTTACTTCCTTACGTCCGTAGAAATTCTGACTTCCATAAACCTTGTATGGAATATTTTCATATATAAGTTGCTCCTCAAGGGCACGGGACTGGGCATTAGTTCTGTAAAGAATTGCTATCTCATCAAGAGACTTACCCTTATTCTTAATAGTCTTTATCTTAGAAGCTATTCCTCGTCCTTCCTCACGCTCATTGTCATATCTGGTAAATGTAATCTTCTCTCCATCCTCTTTTTCAGTCCAGAGAGTCTTATCCTTACGGCCCTCATTATGAGCTATAACAGCATTTGCCGCATTAAGGATATTGGCAGTAGAACGGTAATTCTGCTCCAGCTTTACAACCTTAGCGTCTTTATACTCATTCTCAAAATTAAGAATATTGTAGATGTTAGCACCTCTAAACTTGTAAATACTCTGGTCATCATCACCTACTACACATAAGTTTCTGTGCTTTGCAGCCAGCTGCTTAACAAGAATAAACTGAGTGTGGTTAGTATCCTGATACTCGTCCACCATAATATACTGGAATCTATCCTGATACTGAGCCAACACATCCGGATTTGTCTCAAAAAGGTATATGGTCTGGTATATCAAATCATCAAAATCAAGAGCATTGTTGCTCTTAAGACGCTTCTGATACTCTCTATAAACCTTTGCAATCTGCTGGTCTCTAAAGCTTGTAGCATTCTCTCTCTCATAATCATCTGGAGACATATACTTTTCCTTAGCATTGGAAATAGCACTTATCATAGCTCTCTCAGGATACATCTTAGGATCAAGATTAAGGAACTTAAGAACCTCCTTAATCACAATTTTCTGTTCGTCAGTATCATATATAGTGAAATCCTTTGTTCCGCCTATCTTATCTATGTGTCTTCTTAAGATTCTCACGCACATAGAGTGAAATGTACTTACCCAAATATACTCAGCACCATAGCTAACTAAATTGTCTACTCTCTCACGCATCTCCTTGGCAGCCTTGTTAGTAAAGGTTATGGCTAAAATATTATAAGGATTAACCCCTAACTCATCTATGAGATACGCAATCTTGTGGGTGATAACTCTGGTTTTACCAGAACCTGCACCCGCTAAAATAAGTAAAGGCCCGTCGGTATAACAACAGGCCTCTAACTGTTTATCATTCATTCCTTGCAATTTTATGAAAGTCCCATCTTAGCCTTAAGAGCCTCTAACTCGCTCTGTACTGATGCATCAGGAGCTGCGTCGTACTTAGCTGCCAATGAATCAACGCTGCTGTCTGCCTCAGTTAAGTTAAGCTCTGACATAGCATTAGCCTGATCTAACATGCTATTAGCCTTAGCTTCCATTCTCTCAAATGCACTGATGCTGCTTGATGAATCTGTAATAGTTGAGTTAAGCTCATTAAGTCTCTGCTGAGTCTTAGCAACCTTAATCTTAGCCTTAATAGCATCTCTTCTAGAGTTAAGCTCGTTGATATCGTTAACAAGCTTATCATGCATCTGTCTCATCTTCATAGCATTAGCTGCTGCCACATCATAAGTCTGCTGAAGACTTGTCTGCTTAGCAGTAAGCTGGTTCTTCTGAGTTAAGAACTTCATAGCATCTGCTTCGTTGCCTGCAAGAAGAGCCTTCTCAGCGTAAGCCTGCATCTTAGCAATCTCGCTGTTGCACTCATCTAACTCTCTCTTACATCTGTTCTCATCTGCCATAACAGCTGCAGTTTCCTTCTTAACCTCTGCTAAATCCTTAGTAAGATTACGCATAGTCTGGTCAATCATCTTCTCTGGATCTTCTGCCTTGTCAAGAAGAGCATTGATGTTTGCTGCCATAATGTCCTTAAATCTACTGATAATTCCCATATTGTAAATACCTCCAAAAAATAATTATGTATCGGTAATCAGTTATGTTCCGATTCCCAATCATCACTAGAAAATATTATACCTTATAATGTGTTCTTTATCAACTCAAAAATGTTCAACTATAGGTTTAAATAAAACTTAAATTATGCTTTTATCGTCCAAATAATGAACTTTCATAAGGCATTTTTCATTCAACATTTTACTTTATTGGATAATCTCTTTGATAACAGGTAGATAACCTGATTCTGAAGTTTCACTTATGGTGTATGCATTAACAAGTCTTTCCTTAGCTGACTCTATAACATCCTCACTGTTAGCATGAATGTATGCAAATATATCATCAGCTTCAACATAATCGCCTATATGCTTAACTATATCAATTCCAACAGCTAAGTCTATCTCACTTTCCTTAGTAGCTCTGCCACCACCAAGCATAAGACTAACCATACCAACCTCACTGTTCTTACAGCCTGTTATGTATCCAGCCTTGCCAAATGTAACTGGCACAATAAACTTCGCCTTAGGAAGAAGCTCCGGATTCTTAATAACTTCTTCATTACCGCCCTGAGCCTTAGCAAACTCACACATCTTGTTTAAGGCACTTCCATCAGCAATTACAGCCTCACACTTTGACTTTGCTTCATCGAATGTTGTAGCCTTTCCTGCGCCCATAAGCATATATGCTGCCAAGGTGATAGATACCTCATAAAGTCTCTTGTCCGGCATCTTACCCTGAAGCACCTCTATAGCCTCGTATACTTCAAGTGCATTTCCCACCTTACAACCAAGTGGCTCATTCATATCAGTTATAACAGCGTAGGTCTTTCTACCAGCCATATTTCCTATATCAACCATAGCACGAGCCAATGCTTTAGCCTCAGGAAGAGTCTTCATAAATGCGCCTGAGCCACATTTAACATCAAGCACTATAACATCCGCCCCTGCTGCAAGCTTCTTGCTCATAATACTTGAAGCTATAAGGGGTAAGCTATCCACAGTTGCAGTTACATCACGAAGTGCGTATATCTTCTTATCCGCAGGAGCTAGGTTTCCTGTCTGGCTAACAACTGCAATTTTCAAATTATTTACGTTATCAAAAAATTGCTGCTGAGAAAGTGCCACATTAAAGCCCTCTATACTTTCCAGCTTGTCTATGGTTCCACCTGTATGTCCCAAGCCTCTACCACTCATCTTGGCAGTAGGCACTCCAAGAGCAGCTAGAATTGGCGCTATAATAAGTGTAGTCTTATCTCCCACACCACCTGTGGAATGCTTGTCAACCTTAACACCCTGTATAGCACTTAAGTCAAGCATGTCTCCACTGTGAGCCATAGCAAGAGTTAAATCCACTGTCTCCTCTGCAGTCATGCCCTTGTAATAAACTGCCATAAGCCAGGCTGACATTTGGTAATCTGGGATGTCGCCGTTAGTATAGCCATTAATTATAAATTCGATTTCTTCCTTGGTGTGTGTTCCACCGTCACGCTTTTTGATAATTAAATCGTACATTCTCATAGGGGTACCTCCTTATTTGTGATAGTTATTCATTATTTATCTCTCTGAAATCTTTTGAATCGTGTCTTTCTTAATTTCCTCTCTCAGCTTAGTCAAATATTCTGAAAATGTAACTCTATCATCTGCATATACCAAATTCAGTTCATACTCATTTTATGACTATGTAGATATGTCAGAGAAGTTATGTTGAATCAATGCTTCCAGGCTATCGATCCTCCGACTCATACAGATACATATCAATATCTATTTCTGTTCTAGTTGCGTGACAGAAATCTATTATATCAAGCGTAGGTGATAGACATGGTGTAATTTCATCTACATAGATATTTGGTACAACCTCTAAACAAAATTTCACATCATTCTCTTTATATATCTTATTGAGTATTTCAATTTTATCTAGGAGTATAGAAATGGTCTTTCGCATTTGATTAGCAACATCAACATCATATTCATCGCATCTTCCTATTTGCCAAAGTGCAAAATCATACTTTGTACCATTAGAGCGAGATTCTCCAATTCTCCATACTTTTTCAGGCTTTAGAGTTAGCAACTCCGATACATAATCCGGATCAAAATCACCAACGATATTAAAATATGTATAGCAGCTATTTTGATTGTTCATATCTTTCTCCACCTCTGCCAATTGTTTCTCAGTTTTAAGATTATAAAACATACGATCTGTGTGCTTTTTGAATTTCTTTATTCCCATACAAAAGAATCATCCGCTTGACCCAATTCACAATACACTTTTGCTACACGCTTGTTCTACTACTCAATCCACTGTATAAAAGCTGTCTTGTCTGAACTGTTATATCCAGCATTGCTATAAAAATTCAGTGTCTTTTCTTCCTTTGAGCCTGTAAGTAGCATCATCTTATAGCAGTTTGTTTTTTCTGCTATTTCCCTTGCGTAATTCAGACATTCTGTTGCATATCCTTTACCACGATAATCTGCATGCGTAACTACATTTTCTATAAATGCATATGGTCTAATGTTCCTTGTTAAATTCGGAATAATCACACATACGCAGGATGAAACAATTTTACCATCTACTTCATTTACAATGATATGATGATTATTATCTTGAATGATTGTGTTCCATGTATTCTTTAAGTGCTCTGTCATTTCTGGCACAAACTTCTCGTGTAAATATAAGTATAATTGTAACAATTGATCTAGTTCATTTTCATAGACTTCTCTAACCATACAGACGCCTCCAAAAACTCATTATTTTATTCTTATCTTGTGATTTAAAATAGCTAATCTATAAATTATCATAATCCAATTTTAACATATCCGAAAAACAGCTTATTTTGTTTTTGGCATTATGTACATTTCCAAAACCATATTCAGCAAGCACAAAAGAAATTCCTGCAGCAAATGTAGCTTCCATATCAAGCTCTGTATCTCCAACATAAATTGCATCTTTTAGATTATTTCTTTCGATAATCAATTTTATATTCTCAGTTTTTGGCAACCCAGTGTTTCCACTACATTCATAATCCTTAAAATAACTCTTTAGATTATGCGCCTTAAAGAATGCATTCAAATATCCAAGCTGGCAGTTACTTACTATGAATAACTGATAGGTTTTTGCTAATTTCTGAAGGGTTATCTCTAAATCTGGATACAAACTCCCTCCATGCTCACGCAGATATACTTGCTCCTGTTCACAGCATTCATAAAGAATATCCATTGCTTGTTCGTGAGATAAATCAGGTAGCATTAATCTTGAAATCATAGCAAGGGTCTTTCCCATATAGCCAGCCATATCATCACTATTGATGTTCTTCTGATTATATTTAGTTAATACTGTATTCCATGCAGGTACAACTTGTTTAGAGCTATCCCACAAGGTTCCATCTAAATCAAAAATAATTCCATCCATTATAGTATATTTCACCTTCTGTATTTCTAAATTAAACTTGTAAACCATGTCTTTCAATAGATAATTCTATTAATTCATAATTTACAGCCACAACCACTCCTAATGTTCCTCCTAAACAACAAATTCACTCTCGCTTTAATATTGACTACATAACTTTTCTAACAATATAAAATCATTTGTCCTTTTGGCAAGAGCAGTTGAATCACCATTATGCTTTTTATGACTATATACTATCTCTGCATTCTTTTTTATTCGATTCTTTTGCCTATTAATCTCTCGACTTTCAGCTTGTAATAAGTATTTATAGCTAGGATTTTTTTCATTATTGATATCAATATTTACAATCTGACTTTCTGGAACTGGTATCATATTATTAAGATTAATTACTGCATAATCTTTAATCTTAATGAAATCTACACTTTCTTTCATCTTCTTATGTTTATCCTTATATGATGACAATGGTGCAAAATACTTAATTCCTTTTATTTCAAAAACAACACCAATATATTTTCTTTTTTCTTTTCCTGCACTCTGTGAAAAAATATGTTCTTGATGATTACTTAGATATTTTATATATTCAGTTTTTATCTCGTAAATCCTTAAATTATTTTTCATATGCATTCCTTTCGTTATATAAAAAGAGCAGAGACTGTAGCAGTCTCTGCCATCTGTTAACTCGCTCACTTTAGGGCTGTGCATCACCCACAAATAAATCGCTCACTTATAAGGCTGTGCATCACCTTCTATAAAAAGTATACTACCCATAAAGCACATTAGTCAATATTTTTTTCAATTATTACACTGGCGGTTCAATACCTAGCGAATACTTTACCTCACTCAATAATTCATTCTCTGGCAAATCATATGGAAATGGGTCTGCATCCTCCATAATATTCTTCATAAGCTCATCATATGTTCCACACTCTATAACAACAAATGGCTTGTCAGGAAAACACACTTCATCCACCCTATAATATTGCCCATTATATTCAAATGCAGGTCTAGAAGAAATACTTTCTATAATATCAGTTCCAGAATACGAAACCGTTTTTTGCTCATATGGCAAATCAACGGATACTTCATTACCCCCAAGCATTACAATGAATTCCTCTATTTTATCTTTTATTGCTTCAAATTCTTGTCTTGTTACACATTCATATTTCCACATATATATTACCAATATATTCTCTCTTAAATCTTCTTTTTATCTATAATTTCTCTCAACTCATCAAAAGAATAATCTTTATATTTTATTCCCGGTTCCAATAAGGAGCTTGAAGTGGCAGGAATCTCTTTTAGTACCTTATTTATGTCTATATCCTTGGGAAATGGCACTATGTCCCCTTCATCATTTTCATCTTTATGAGCGCAGAAAACAAACGAACCTTCCTCCCAGTTTATAGCAAATGTATTCATATTGATGTTAGTATATAATTAGCACAAAACAAAATGAGATATTCCCTTAATCATAGTGTATAATATAACTACGAGGAGGAACTCATTATGTCACGAAAGAAACCACATCACACCAAACAATTTAAACTGGATGCAGTTAAT
>JAFTPO010000073.1 GCA_017463225.1 Lachnospiraceae bacterium
ATGTAGAACATAGCCATAGCGCCTATAGCTGTTGCAAGGCAGATGATAAGTATGTGCTCCCACAGCACTAGGAACAGTTCCCTAAGGTCTATCTCGATTTCCTGGTTGTTAGTGTTTTCCATGTTATGGTCTCCTTGAAATTATTTTGTGGTTTCTTTTGTTTTCGCTACAGGTACTGGTTGTCCACAATCTTCTGTGGATTCTCCACCAGAAGCTCTCTGGCGTAGTCCTCACCGTACTTCTTAGCTATATAAGCTGCCGCCTCAGCTATGTGAGGTGCTCGCTTGTCATCTCTGTGGGCGTCTGTTCCTATGAAGTTCACCAGCCCAAGCTTCAGAAGCTTCTTTACGAATTTCTGCTCGTGCTTGCCGTGATCTCCTATGACGCTGGATGCATTTACCTGTATGTAGGCTCCCGCATCTTGAAGCTCCTCCACCAGGTCCACATCCCCGAATAAGCTCTCGTATCTCTCCACGTGAGCCAGTATAGGTATCTTGCCCTGCTGCTGGAACTCTATCACTGCGTTCTTGATGGTCCTATACGAGGCGGAGGTCATAAACTCTATTAGCATATAATCTCCTCCCGCCATACCCGGTATCTGACCACTCTTTAGGGCCTCCGGCGTATCTGAGCCATAGAATATCTCGCAGCCACCCCAGAGCTTCATGCTAGGATACTTCTTCGCCACCGCGTCCTTTAGAGCCATATAATGCTCATTTACAACCTGTATGTTGAAGTCCCACATCCTAGGATTGTAGTGAGGTGTCAAAATAATATTTCTAATTCCTTCCTCATAGGCGATATCCACCATCCTAAGGGACTGCTCTAAGCTTTTGGACCCATCGTCAACCCCATACAATATATGGCAGTGCATATCAAATATATTATCAATATCTATGGTTTTTTTCATATTTTTGTCTTCCTATTAAATGCAAGTTTACAGTATAACTCAATTCTTTATTATAGACCCAGAGTCTAATTTTGTCAATCTTATTATCGTTCGAAATATGCTGGAAAACAGAGGAATTACGACGTTTTTGTAAACTTTAGGAATTCCCCTTTGATGCTTTTTGTGTTACGAAGTGATATATACGCCACAAAAATTGGGCATGGACGCGCAAAACTGCGCTTCCATGCCCAAAACTTCTACATCTCTGAAGGTCAACTTCTAGCTCCTTCACCCTCTCATCTTGGCTAGCATTTCCTCTAATTCTCTAATCCTAGCTTTGGCTTCCTCCGCTTCCTGCTTGACTTCTTCCAGTCTCTGCTCCGACTCCTCCAGCTTCTGTTCTGTCTCTGCAAGCTTTTGTCTGGCTTCTGCTGTATTCCTTCGCTCTGCCTGGATATCCATCTTCTCTATATTCTCGAACAAGTATCCCATATCTCTATCCTTCACCCTCTCCAGCTCAGCTAATGCTTCCTCCAGCTTCTGCTCTGTCTCCGCAAGCTTTTGTCTAGCTTCTGCTGTATTCCTTCGCTCTGCCTGAATATCCATCTTCTCTATATTCTCGAACAAGTATCCCATATCTCTATCCTTCACCCTCTCAACCATGGCCTGTGCCTCCGACACAGGGATATTTATCTTCATCAGCAATGACCACAGCGCATCCCCGATGATATCTAACGACTGCTCAGGTGCCTTTGATATTATGGCTTGAAGCCTTTCTGCATCCAGCTTGCGGAATTCCGGTATGTCGCTGTTTGACTGAATCTTATTTATCATCATAAACAGCGCCATCTCATCCTCTCTGGACATAAGCTCCGCATTGGAGTAGTTGTAATTACACACAAGCTTGTAGGTGAAGTCCGGGATGTATTCCTGAAATAACTCGCTCATAAATATCCTGTCACTAAGCTTCATGCCCACGGTCCATTTCTTGGTTCCCTCGTAATACACGATTGGTATGATGGGCGGATATTTAAAGTCCTTGTTGCTGGGATTTCCCAATCCCTTGCTCTTCATCTCCTTGCCATGCTCGGTCCATATGCACACCATATATCTCAGCAACTGCATGATTATATTATAATCCAGAATACTTTTATGTTCAATAAGTGACACTAAAAATAATGGTGTTTTTTGCCCCTTTTTCACAATCTTCTTCACCGTATCCGACGTGAATTCCACCCCTAGATACGCGTGATACTTCTTCGTTACATCGATTATGTCCTCCGGGCTGATATCCTTGAAATACTCTAATCCGGTATACTCCCTCAGAAACTGACAGCACATGTAAGGATCGCCAAATACATTTCTGGCGTTCACATCTCTTGTATGTACGGTACCATTTGTTGCCGTATTTTCTGCTGTAGCTTCTGCCTCGTCTTCGGGAGATGATTTCACAGCATCCTCCGATGTGGATATTTTGTTTTTCTCCATAAGCAATTCCTCTCTTGCATAATTTTCGTATCGTATAACTATGGGGAGACGTCTCGTGCTGAGTCATTTTGATTAACAGAAATCTCAGCGATTTATAGAATTTAGATACACTTATATTTTAAAAATAATGTACAGAAAAGTCAATATATCCAGTGTATACATTTTGTATACACTTCTATATGCAAATGTCCTTTTTTGAGACATTTAGATGTATGTTAATTTGTATTCTGCCTGCCATCCACACTTTTTTGGGCGTAGATTGCTGATTTCCTCTTTCCACGCCCAAATTATCTATTCTTCCTTCAGATACTTCTCCGGCTTTCCTGTATAGTAAGCTGTAGCCAAAATCGTGGTCATCAGCACCCAGCTTATAGGCTCTGTGAATGCCACTCCCTTGTAGGCGAAGGCTGGCACAAGCAGTGCTGCCGACAGAACCTTTACCAGCATCTCTGTTATGCTGGATATTAGTGGAACTATTTTCCTGCCCATCCCCTGCAATGTACATCTAAAGACAAACAGCGGTCCCAATGCGTAGAAGAACAGCACGCTGATTCTCGCGTACATTACTGACGGGTCTACTATTTCCGGATTGGTTGTGCTGGTTACCCACTGGAACACCGGCCTTGCGAACAGGTACACCAGCCCGATAAGCACTGTTGATATTACTGTTACGATTATGTTGGCATGGCGCACACCCTGACGCACTCTCTCCGGCTTCCCTGCCCCCATGTTCTGACTGACGTAGGTGGTCATAGCGATGCCAAATGTATACACCATCACGCATATTATATCGAACACTCTTCTGGATGCTGTGTGGGCAGTTATGATATGTGTGCCCAAGTCGTTGATGGCACTCTGAAGCACTATGGTTCCCACATTTACGATGCATCCCATAAGTCCCATGGAAAGTCCTGTTGCGATGAGGTTTCCGTACATTCCGCTATATGGCGCAAAGTCTTTCGCCTTCGGCAGGATTTCTCTGTATTTAAGTGGAATGTATGTGGCACAGCTTATGGAGCTCATGGCCTGTGCTATAACTGTGGCGTAGGCCGCTCCCTTGATGCCCATATCCAACGTCTTAACGAGGTAAATATCTAAAAATATATTTGCCACAACTGCCACCATCAGACAGTATAGTGGTATCTTGCTATTTCCCACGGCTCGGAGAATGTTGGCGCTGCAGTTATATATTGCGGTAAGTATTATGCCCGCCAGGATTATATTTACATAGTCTAGAGCATCCGGCTTTATGTCCTTAGGTGTGCCCAATGCGTCCAATATGTCCTCGATGTAAGTCAGGGACAACATAGTCAGTATCACCGCCGCACCCAAGGTGAGGATTATGGCACCGGCCACATTTTTCCTCAGGCGCTCCATGTCCTTGGCGCCGTAGCTGTTTGCCACGGGAATGGCAAAGCCCTGGGTCAGCCCATTGATGAAACCGATTATGGTGTTTGATATTACGGCGGTAGCTCCGATGGCCGCCAAGGCCTCCGGCCCCACGTACTCACTTACTATCTTGCTATCCACCAGATTGTATAATTGCTGCAGGATGTAGCCCAGCATAATAGGGATGGTGAACATTATTATCACCTTGGCCGGGTATCCCTTGGTTAAGTCCTTCATGTTGTTCCTCGCTAATATCTTTTTATAGTTGTCACTCTTTTTTGGGCGTAGACTGATGATTTCTGGCTTCCACGCCCAAATTTCCTCACATATTCACTCTTTTTTGGGCGTAGACTGATGATTTCCTACTTCCATGCCCAAAATTCCTCACAAACTCATCATTTCTTGGGCATAGATTGCTGATTTCTGGCTTCCACGCCCAAATTTTGCCTCAATCTCTTCAGTTTCTGGGCGTAGACTGATGATTTCTGGCTTCCACGCCCAAATTCTGCCTAACTTCCGCTAGATTATATGCAACAGATCCGGCAATATTATCATCATCATCCAGAATCCGAAGATTGCTATCATAGCTACCACATGTCCGATGATTTTCTTTATAACATTTTTCCCGGTCATCCAGCTGTATTTGTCTCTCACGCCCATGTAATTTGCGAACCACATAGGGTATGAGAACATCAGCATAAATGTACATACTCTGGTGTACAGGCCCATAATGCCCTCTGCGTCCACATCTATGACAAATGCAAACCACAGCATAGCCGCATAACCAAGCAATGCCAGCACTGCCTTCCAAACCTTCTTGGTTCTAAAGCCCGGAAGCAGGTAGCTTTTCTTCTTAGGCTTCACCTCTCTAGGCGCTCTCTTTCCTATAAGTCTTCCCAATGCCTGGGTCAGCTGTCTGTCTGTGGTGAATCTGCCCGGACCTGTCTCGGCGATGTCCTTTAGGTTATTCCACATATCTCCATCCAGCTCAGTTATACTCTTAAGCATCAAAATATCCATGCAATCTCTAAGGACCGCACAGGTTTTCTTCATATCCTGGCTTATATCCGCTTTAAGCAGATGCTTATCTCCACGATTAAAGTCTACCAGGTAAACCTTCTGATCCTTGGTCTTCCCTCTCACTGCATCCATATCTACCAATATATTTCTGGCTGTTATATCTCCGTGAGTGATAGGCTTCTTTCCACCGTGCAAATTCTCAAGCACTATGGAAACCTCTCTAAATATGCTTATCAGCTCCTCTACACCCACTGCACCGGACTCCATAAGCTTGTTCAATGTAGGAAGATTCACGAATTCCTCGATAATGTATGTAGTGCTTCTATCGTCGGTAATGCTCTTTATCTCAGGCACTCCCGCAAGCTTCTTCTCATTATCCACCGGACAATTCATCAAGACCTGATACACATCCTTATCAGTGTTTTTAAGCTCCTTTTTGATGTACAGCTTGCCATCTCTTTTGTCCCTCACGTAGGATACTGTGGTTTCTAGGTCGCCCTCATTCTCAGGAATCTGGGAAACCTCCTCATAGCAGGAAAGCTCCAGCTCCTGAAGACTATCTAATTGTACCATTCTCTTAAATCCGTCCATGTAATCTCCTAACAACTAATCTTTCTTAAACAAATTCCGCCTGTCGTCAGCTCTTTCTTGGGCGTAGAACACTGATTTCTGGCTTCCACGCCCAAAACTTCCCACATATTCACACTTTTCTGGGCGCAGAACACTGATTTCCTACTTCCATGCCCAAAACTTCCCACATATTCACTCTTTTTTGGGCGTAGAACACTAATTTCCTACTTCCATGCCCAAAACTTCCCACATATTCACTCTTTCTTGGGCGTAGAACACTGATTTCCGGCTTCCATGCCCAAAACTTCCCACATATTCACTCTTTTTTGGGCGCAGAACACTGATTTCCTACTTCCATGCCCAAAACTTCCCACATATTCACTCTTTTCTGGGCGTAGAACACTGATTTCCTACTTCCATGCCCAAAACTTCCCACATATTCACTCTTTCTTGGGCGTAGAACACTAATTTCCTACTTCCATACCCAAATTTCCATCTATCGTCAGCATACGAATTCAAAAAACAAGTGATAGTATATAAGAATACGCTCTCAAAACCGTATTCTCATGTACTATCACTCAAGTAACTTCACAAAGCTCATGCTCCCAAAAATACGGGACTAGTATAACCTTCTACTCCTCGCTCTCATCATCCTTTACGATGGCTCCTGCCAAAGGACCTGCAGTGGCAGCTGACACAACTGCTGCCACAATAGCAACGATAACTGCTATACCAACTATTCCACCAAATATTATTAAGAATTCCATAATTCACTACCTTTCTGCCACCTAAGCTTTCCTACGCCGGTAAGCCTGTACTTATATTCTGGTTCGCAATAATCTCACCTTTTATCTCTAAGCTGTATTATAACACCTTTAGTTTAGATAGAGAAGATACTTTTTTCACACACCATATATCTTCTTCCCAGCACCCGCAAGCTGCTCTAAGGTGTTCACCGCCTCAGCAGTGATAACCTCCCCCTCAGTTACTATGTAGCTTCCCGGTGGGTACACGTATATGTTGCTCTTGGACCTGGTTCCTATTTGATCTCTGAGAACTTCTAAACTCTCCAGGCTTGAGTGGGCTGTTGCAAATTCCGTAACATCGTCCCTCGTCTGATATGTCCTCAACTCTTCAGCATCGTCCCTCGTCGGACTTGCCATCATCTCCGCAGCATGGTCCTGCATCTTGCCATCCATCTGCTTCAACGCCTCATAAAGTCTGTCAAAGTCCTGCTCTTCATCCGCAAATGTTGATATCAGCACCACATAATCCAGACCACTCATTTCAACTTGAATATTGTGATTATTTCTAAGCTCATTCTCAAGCTGCTGCCCGGTCGAATGTATATGTTCGTTGCAAGTGTATATTACCAGTCGGGATATATCTTGCCCGTCCAATACCTGACTCTCCACAGACACCATCGCCTGTGATCCTACAATCTTCTCATCAGCCTGCAACAGAGACATATCCAACAACCTCAAATTACTGAAATTCTCGCATTTGCACCTAAATTCCTTCAATGCCCTAACATAATCATTAAAGCCTCTCTCCGACTGAGCTATTTCCTCCGCACAGGCCACAGCACTCTCCATACTACAAAGCATCACGTAGGATGGTGATGAGCTCATAAACACTGACAGATATTTCCTTACTGCCTCATCATATAATGGATTATTTACGTGAAGAATAGCTGTCTGAGTCAGCGCCGGCAATGTCTTATGCAAGCTCTGAACTACTATATCGCCACCACAGTTCACCGCTGACCTTGGCAATTCATCTATAAATGTTAGGTGGGCTCCATGAGCCTCGTCAACTATCAGCGGAATCTGATATGGCTCCAGGACCTTTTTTATCCCAGCCACATCTGACACTAATCCCTCGTATGTTGGGCTGGTTATAACCACCGCCACCACGTCAGGATTCTCCTCCACAAGCTCCTTAATCTGCTGAGGTAATATTCCTCCATATATGTGCGGAGCATTTTTTTCTTCCATTCCCTTACCAAATGTAGATTGAGCTCCGCTTTTTTGCTCCGATTCCATCTTTGGACAGTGGGTAATCTCATCTATAAATTGCGGTTCAATATATATAGGCTTTAGATTAAAAAGCTGAACAGCGTTGTACACCGACTTGTGACAATTTCTGGCTATTATGATTTGTGGGTTAAATGTGTCCTGATCCGCCATCGGGTTCTGCAGTCTTCCTCTAGCCTGCTGAACCACTGCCCCCACTGTAGCCAATATACCGCCGGTTGAACCATTTACCATATAGTAGCTGGCATAGGTTCCATATATCCTAGCCAACTCCTTCTGGGACTTTAATATCATATCCTCCGGATGATGCAAATCATCAGTGCCCGGAACCTCTGTAACGTCCATCTTGTATGCAAGGGACAGGGCTTGGTTTGTATTATATTTTCTCTTGTGCCCCGGCATATGCCAAGGAGCCACATCCTTAGCCAGATAATCTGCCAAGCCTTCACATATATATTTCTTCATACTCACTCTTTTTTGGGCGTAGACTGCTGATTTCCAGCTTCCACGCCCAAATTTCCACTCTAACTAATCATTTCTTGGGCATAAACTGCTAATTTCCAGCTTCCACGCCCAAAATTCCTCGCAAATTCACTCTTTCTTGGGCATAAACTGCTAATTTCCGGCTTTCACGCCCAAAATTCCACTCTAACTCTTCATTTCTTGGGCATAAACTGCTGATTTCCAGCTTCCACGCCCAATTTTCCTCGCAAATTCACTCTTTTTTGGGCATAAACTGTTGATTTCCGGCTCCCACGCCCAAATTTCCTCGCAAACTAATCATTTCTTGGGCATAAACTGCTAATTTCTTACTTCCACGCCCAATTTTCCGCCACAAACCAGCAAAAACTCACTAAAAGCAAGCTCACAAACACTACAATCACATACTCACCCTACGCCAGCTCCAGATTCTCCACGTCCGCAATGGTTATTGTAGTAAGCTCCTCGATATCAAGTTCCGGATTGGTGATAAGTCTATTGGCCTGATTGCTTATGGCGTTGTCCAGGTAATTTCTAACGGAACGGGCATTACCAAAGTTCTTAGGTGGATACTGAAGTATCCTCTCAAATCTATCTCTAATGTACTCCACAGTCTCCGGACCGATGATGTAATCAAGCTTCTTAGCGCGGTTTAGCATTATCTCAATAAGGTCGTCCGCGTTGTAGTTAGGGAACTCGATGGTTCTGTTAAATCTTGAGCGAAGACCTGGGTTTGCATCAAGGAAATCCTGCATCTCGTTGTGATAACCCGCAGCTATTACTATAAGGTCATCTCGGTTATCCTCCATAGCCTTATTTAAGATGTCGATGGCCTCCTGACCGAAGTCACCTTCCTGCTTACCTGAGGAAAGAGCATAGGCCTCATCGATAAATAGTATTCCACCCTTTGCCTTCTCGATAACCTCAGTTACCTTCTCGGCGGTCTGGCCCATATATCCTGCTACTAATCCGGATCTGTCTACCTCCACCAGATGTCCCTTGGAAAGGATTCCCAAGCCATGGTAAATCTGTGACAGTATTCTTGCCACGGTAGTCTTACCGGTTCCAGGATTACCCAGGAATACCAGATGGTTATTTGTAGGCGGAACCTGAAGTCCCTTTGCCTTTCTAATCTGACATATCTTGAGAAGGTTAACCAGATTATTAACCTCTCTCTTAACGCTCTCCATACCTGTAAGGTCGTTTAGCTTGCTCATAAGCTGCTCCAGATTATCCTGGTTGGACAGCACATCATCACTGTGGACATCAGGTGTAGCAGATGTGCCATTGGCAACTCGCACCTTGTTGTCCTCCTTGATGGACTTCTCGTACAACTTGGTTTCCACACTGTTTTGACCTCTTATGCTTGAGGAATTCTCATCTGTGGCCTCCTCCTGGCCCATATCTATCACATGCTTTTGGCCTGCTTCATCATCCTGACGCAGGTAGAATTTTGCTCTGGCTCCCTCCGCACGGGTTCTGTCACCACTAAACATATCATCCGCATCAAAGCTTACGTACTCCGGTTTATCCGGCTGGGTGATATCCACCTTGCTGCCCGGCTTGTAAGCGATGGTTGGCTTGAAATCTCTCATCTTTCCCTGAAATTCATCTATGTACTCCGCCAGCATCATAGTGTATGAGGAAAGAGCCTCAATCTCACTAGGATTTATCTCCTTGTTGCAGGCGATAAAATCATTTCCGATATAATTAAATGTGGTCACGTAAAGGTCCACCAAATCATAGTAGCTGGAGCTAATCTCACCTGTCTCCGGACCTATGTTGGACCTGACAAATGGCTCTAAGGAAAGTGGCGGTCTGTCAAGGAAGCTTATCTCCTTAAGTCCCCATCTGTCCGCATACTCCTCGATGATATCCAGATACATATTAAGTCCCATCAGCTCATTTAAGTAGCGAATCTCTTCCTTGCTGATATTCCCGTCCGAATATCCAAGATATATAAGAAAATTCTTCATATCTATCAAAAATGCTTCCGCCAGCGACACCTTTCCATCTGACTTTATATACTCGTGCAGACCTATGCTCTCTGCTCTTTTCACGCACAGACCCATAAGGTTCTTGCTCTGACTCTTCACTTTTACTGCGTTAAAACCCCACTCCATAAGTAGCTTCCTCTCTGAGATATTTGTTCTGTAAACTGACACAATTCACAGCTGTCAGTCAATATAGTCTTCTGCGTATACTGTTATTTTGTACCTCTACAGTAATTCCTTCAGCTCTTGGTACAATCTGGCAATAGGAAGTCCCACAACATTGTTATAGTCACCTCTGATGCCCTTTATAAATTTGGCGCCTACAGTTCCCTGTATCCCGTAAGCTCCTGCTTTATCCTCCCAGCCAAGCTGACCCTTACAGCCCGCCTCCCGGCTAAGATACTCCTCTATCTCCTGCTCTGATATCTGATAGAATTCCACCTCTGTACACTGGTTAAAGCTTAGGTAGTTTTGCGTAGCTTCATCTGTAGAATCCACAGACTCTATGTCCCCAACCACCAGAGTTACCCCCGTATAAACCTGATGACTTCTGCCTGACATAAGTCTTAGCATATCCGCTGCGTCCTCTTTATCCTTAGGCTTTCCCAGCAGCTTATCATCTACTGCAACTATGGTATCTGCTCCAATTATTATGGAATTCCTTGCATATTCCATGCCCTTTTCTTTGACTATTTTATTGTACACATCACAAGCCTTCTGACGAGATAAGCTCTCTGCTATTTGCTCCGGCTTTGTATCTGTGATTACCTCCTCCACATCAGAGGTTACAATCTCAAATTCAAAGCCTGCCTGAGCCAGCAGCTCCTTTCTCCTGGGAGACTGAGATGCTAGGATAATGTTTTTCATGTTTTAATTATTCTCTCTTGCTTGCTTTGTCTTATTACCTAAAAGTCCATTTTTAAGTTGTTTTCTATTGTAATATAGGTTACTAAATAAAAAACAACCTAACGATACAACCAAAATTGAAAGTATTCTGTATGTAAAGTAAAAATGTACCCATGAATGATTTTGCATACAAAGAATCCATATTATAGGATACAAAGATAATATAATATACTGTTTATTTACTACCTTCACGCCGTCTTTCCTAAAGAAAATAAAAACA
Source organism: Lachnospiraceae bacterium (assembly GCA_017463225.1). Lineage (GTDB taxonomy): Bacteria > Bacillota > Clostridia > Lachnospirales > Lachnospiraceae > Coprococcus_C. The sequence goes on from JAFTPO010000073.1 coordinate 10,993, forward strand.
AAAAGCATAACAAACACAGCTATTGTCACAATTTGCGCTGCAGGTATTAATTTCCAATTTTCTTCAACAACCTCATATGCAAGCAACTCCCACCAACCATCTTTGTTTCCTGATCGATATTTGGCTGTTTCCAAAGCTTCTTTAAATACATTCCTTCCTAATATTGCACTACCTATAATCCATTTTGAAATCCACATTCCCGCATATCCTACACACCAAACAAATGAGTTGATTAGTAATTCCTTAAGTTTCCACTTCCCATGCTCTTCATCATCTAATATAAAGAATAGTGGTATACCAAGGGTTATTAAAGGTGCTGATATTAAATCCATATAACTTGTACACATTCCAGATATTAACATTACACCTTCTGGAGTCCACTCCTGTTTACTTTTATTTTTTAAGATTACAATGGATGCTATCATTGCAATATATACCACCCAAGAAAAGTGCAAATTAGCTCCTATTGCTACAGGCTGAATTGAGAAATATGCTATCAAAAATGCAATTAATGAAATCAATTTTCTCTGTTTAATCAAAAAATATATCAAAACAACAAGCACTATCCCCTGAAAAACATAATTTATGTTTCTCATTTGTTGATAATTAAAAACACTATATGCTGGTTTCAATATTACCTGATATCCATGCCAATACCTAGCATAATTATGAAATTCAACTTCTTTATCATTTAGATAATCATTCAAATATCTTATAGGACTTCCCATCAGCACTGGTACATTCATTGCTTTTTTTATAACTGATTGATTAGACTCATACGCACAACCAGACATAACCAACGCCTCTGTAAAATTATCCAAGCATGCAGCTTTTGATTGTATTATAGGATAAGCATACCCTTCTGTTACAATTACATCTACCGATTCTTTTAAATTCCTTTTTATTCCATCGGTAGGTAATGCATTTACAGCAATAATTAATACAAAGCCTACTATTACACCCAAAACAAACATTGTACTTAGTTTAATTATTTTTTTCTTTACTGTTAACTTGCTTTCCATCATTTTGTTCTTCCTTTCATTCTAAGTTGTATCTCTCATATGTATTATTAATCACTAGAACCTTAATAAGACAGTATTTACCACGTATATTACTTTCTTCAACTTTATATTATAATGACTTATGGGATTTACTGCAATTGCAAATTTTAAACGTTATACCTCCCAAACACAAAAAAAGCTGCTAGTTAAACTAACAGCTTCTTAGAGGCGCGAGCCGGATTTGAACCGGCGATAACGGTGTTGCAGACCGGGGCCTTACCACTTGGCGATCGCGCCATAAGCTCCCCCTGTTGGACTTGAACCAACGACGCCCTGATTAACAGTCAGGTGCTCTACCGACTGAGCTAAGGAGGAATATTTATTCTGATTTTTAATCAGCAATGTAGATTATATGTGAAAGGTTTTAATAAGTCAACAACTTTTTATCCTCTAATAATCTACGAAACGGAGATGGAGGGATTTGAACCCTCGCGCCGCGCAAACGACCTACACCCTTAGCAGGGGCGCCTCTTCAGCCACTTGAGTACATCTCCAAATGCCTAAACAACCTACCAATATATATGGTGATATTTAGTTTTGCGCTAACACGCTATACGATAATATCAAATTTTCCAAGCTTTGTCAATGTATTCCAATTAAATTTTATGACTGATTATACCAGAAGAATACATCCATAACCTATAACACTCTATGCTCCATCTCATTATATCAACCGCAGGTTGATGGAATCTCATAATTTTCATTACTATTATATATTATGTACAACAACTACATTTTATACATTTATTATAGATTTATTTTTTTAGGAGGATTTTATATGAATAACAATATATCACGTATGCTTGTATCTGTGTTAACTGTTTTAGAGAACATCACATTGGTTCTCTGTTTTATCTTTGCTTTTTCAACCTCTTATATTAGTGGCTGCTCTATGGAGGGCACTATTCACGAGGATGATGCCTGTCTGATTAACAGACTGGCAACAAAGAATCTTGATACCTATGACATTATAGTATTTAAGCCATATACTACTAAAGACGATACCTATATAAAGCGTATCATCGCCACAGAGGGCGATACCATCGAAATAAAAAATAATATAATTTACGTAAATTCACAGGCTGTAGACCACAGTGCCTTTACAAAATACGCAAACAATACGTATGCGGACATGCCTCGTCAAACTGTTCCTGAGGACAGCTACTTTGTTCTTGGTGACAATCGAGGAAACAGCTTAGACAGCAGAGACCCACGGATTGGTTTCATCCATGAGTCTCAAATAAAGGCTAAAATGTTTATCAATCTAACCCAGCTCTTCGGCATACACAAAACCGAAGCACTTTTGTTAATAGGTACATTAATTATTATCTCAGCTGTCCTATATATAATTCTTTGTATATTAAATATGCATAAGCCTACTCAAAGCTCACCAGCTCATTAATTCCTGACTCGGTTTCATTGTAGTAAACCTTGATGGACATATCAGGCTCTATGAAGATGAGACTTTCGTTCTCTGCAAAGTTCTGCTTATAGACAGAGCCGTCCTTTGCAGTAATATACACGAAGGTCTCTCCTTCCATGCTTATATATCTAATTTCCTTAACTGTTATCTTCTTGTTTGGTGTCTCGTCAGAGATAGTCACCTCATTTGAGAGAATTCCATTTTCTACCATAAGCTTGCGGTAGCTAGCCAGTGCTTCTCTCTGTGTAGCTCCTGTGGCAACTATGTTGTACTTCTCCACATTTACCATAGCATACATCTTAACCAAGCCAGCGTTATCCTTAAGCACCATAATGTAGGTTGGAACTCCGTCAATATTTATAAGTGATGGGAAGGATGCCTCATAGCCTAAGTTCTGAACCTGACCCTCTGCAGACTCCATAGCTGAGTGCTCCTCAGCACCTGCGATGGTGTAGTACTTGCTTTCGCCGGTACGTGAATTCATCATTACAAATCCAATATTTGACTGGTCACCGTTTACTGATGTTACACCGGTGTAAACCCAAACGTCACCGTTCATAACCTTGTAGCCATAGTCGTCAGTTGTAACCTTACAGCCCTTATTTCCGATGATACTGTTGATGAATCCACCGGATAAGTTTCCATACCAGTTGTACTTCTGACAAGCCAAATCTCCATCGTAAACTCTGTCTACCCAGTTAGGAATCTGACCTATCTCAAGGTACTCACTATCTCCTGTACATGGGTCAAATATTACTACTCCCTTTACATCCTTAGCTCCGAATAGTCCTGCATTTGGCTTTAAAACCGGACAGATGTAGTAAGGATTTCCCTCGTTATCAAGCTCGAAATAAAATCCGTTGAAATCATAGGTTGGATATGACATCTGAACCTTTCTGTACAGATTGTCTCCGAAGCAGCCTGAAGGTGTGTACTTAATAGGCTTCTCTAATTTTACATATTTTGCTTCGTTCTTTACAGGATCCACAAGAACATATCCCGGGATACCTGCATCACGATTGTTTACCCACTTGAAAAATCCGGCATACTCAAGGGTAGAAACCTTCATAGGCTTACCATTGTAATCTATAGTGCTGTAGCTGTCGCTTACCTCGTACTGGCTCACAACATCTGACAGGGAACCGATGGCTCTCTCACCGATGATTCTGGCACTGTCAGTATCCATAAGTGCTATGTCGTAGATATTCTCACTTGGAGTTATATCTGTAGCAAAATCTCCATCCTGAATCTCTATGATAGAAGCATAGGTTGATGCTCTAAATATAGGTGATGAAGCGATTCCTCCGATTATAGGAACTATTACACAAAGTCCAAGAGCTATAGCGAACCACTTAGATGCACCGGTAACTCCCTTTGACTGTCCCTTTTTCTTGCTTATCACAAGACTGTCTGAGGTAAAGTCCATAGTGCAGATTAGCAGTCCTCCAACTGTTAATCCAAGCCATACCCAGAAGCCTGTGGTATGGATGTTAATAGCCGGTGTTATAAAGTAGTAGAAAAGTGCCTCTACAGCAACCAGGATTATAAGTGCTATGATATTAAACTTACCAAATCCTGCTGCCTCACGTTCCTTTTTCTTCTTCATCTTCCCGTCTACATCGTAGACCACCTTTACTTTTTTCTGTTTCTTAGGTTTTTCCTTGTTTTCCTGATCCATATTAATCTCTCCTTTTTTAGATGAAAATATGTTTTCAACCATACTTCCATCTTATAATTACCTTTCCTGAAGTTGTATATATCTTACTCCAGGGATTAACTATTTTAAATTTCTATAAGTCTATATTATGATTTTTTCCTCATTTTATCGTGCAGTTAGTGAACTATTTTGAAGAATTGTAATCCTCCACTGCAGTCTCGTAGAGATTATTTCCCTCACTGTCTATGACAACTATAACCGGGAAATCCTCCACCTCCATCTTGCGTATAGCCTCTGTTCCCAAATCGTCATAAGCTATAACCTCTGACTTTTTAATACACTTTGAAAGCAATGCTCCCGCACCGCCAACTGCCGCAAAATATACTGCCTTATGCTCCACTATGGCATCTATAACTGCCTGACTTCTCTTTCCCTTGCCTATCATTCCAACCAGCCCTTTACTAAGTAGTAATGGTGTGTACTTATCCATTCTGGAGCTTGTTGTAGGTCCCGCTGAGCCTATTACCTGGCCCTCCTTAGCTGGGGTAGGTCCTAAGTAGTAGAATATATTGTCAGTTATATCCAGTGGAAGTATACCTTCCTCATAAAGCTCCTTGCCGCTGAAAGTAGTTTTATTTCCAGCCTCACCACCCATAGTCATCCCACTTTCTGCATTAACTATACTGTCATACAGTCTTTTGTGAGCCGCATCTCTGGCAGAGTAAAGGGTTCCTGTAAGATACACGTAGTCACCACTTTTTAACTTTTCGACCTGTGCCCTTTCAAATGGCACATTTATCACTGTTTTACTGTCCATTGTGTCCTCCCTCATTTGTCAAAACATATCCTTCCAAGTCAAGATATCTATATTCGCTACCGTCAAAGCTATAGCTAAAGCTGATACGCTCTATAACAAGACAGCAGTTTGGACTAAGCTCCAGATAGTAATATCCCATGTCCGGAGACTCATCGCCCCTTTCTTCCTCTTTCTTCTTAAAATACTCCACTGTCTCAGTCATATCCACGCAGACTTCCTGACTATCACCAAACTTTATGGTTATATCCTTTAGATCATCAGCCATCATTTCTCCGCTGTCATAATCAAATGAGTACAGGTTTGTGTATCCCTGTATTTTTATGCTCTCCTTGGTGTTGTAATAGGTTGAAAAGGTAACGTACTCGTAATAGCTATATGTATACTGTGTATAATCCTTAAGGAGTAATTCTAAGTCGTACTGCTCACCTGTGGTGTAGTTATCCTCTATATATTTATCACCGTATGGTGTATATTTTATCTCGCTATAGCTGCTTTCAGCTGTATAGTAATCCCCTGACTCCATAGCCTCTTCAAATCTGTCTCTCTGGGAGATAAAACAGAACTTATCCAAATTAAGCACCGGACAAATTAATACGATTGTCAATATTCCCATAGCCACAAATATATAGTTTTCGTAGCCTATTTTTTTCTTAAGCAGCTTTCCTATAAGCTCCCAGGCAAGATATATGGTCTGAGCTATTATAAGTACCACCGCAAGATATCTGGACTCTGTAAATCCATAATCAGCTATACGGATACCCATGCTTATAATCTCTAATATAAGCAGTGGTATATATGCGTATTTTACATGCTTAACAAATCTGGTATATTTGCTCTCTGTACCCTTCTTTTGGTCGTTTTCCCTTAGGAATCCATAGGCCATAAACCATGCCGGCATACCAAACATAAATATATTGGCACAGTATCCAAATACCTCATTTAGTGGAAGCTCACCCTCAACTATGATTCTCACTATGTACAAATATATAATAGCCATAGCTGCATAGATTATAGGCAGCCACAGAAAATTTACAAAGCCCTTGGTGAATTTTGAGTTTTCCTCCTCAGTGCGTGTTATGGTCATTAAGGTATAAGGAACAAATAAGAATCCTGCCAGAAGAATCATTATATACTCGCTTATCTCCCAATAATCTATCTCAAATATTAGATTGTCAAATATTGAAAACAGCATCTCTATGGCAAATATCAGCACAAAGTACACTGCCCACACCTTTAACAGTCCAAAGATTATTCTGGCAATATAAACATCGAATTCTATGCCTGTTTTCTTGAATATTTTGTATATAGATAATCCTAAAATAATTATCATATATACGCCAAACAGCTTCATAATATTCATCTCGGCGATATCCTTGGTTGTTATAAACTCAAAGAGCTCTGCCACTGAATTAACATTTATATTAATAACTGTCCACATTAAGGAAATACATCCATTTATTATACTTCCTATTAACAGTGCCTTACCATTTCTTACACCATCTGCAGTTACATATATTGTCTCTAATAATATAGCTCCCACAACAAATATTATCAGAAAGACTGAGATATATTCCACAGTCTTATAGCTTATGCTTTCTCTATTATAATCGTAGTCAAAGCTATTAAAAATGCAGGCAAATATAGATAGCACCATAGCTGCTATTATGGTGATGTTATAGTTTCGAAATACCTTTTCTAAATCTGTTCTTTGGTTACTAAAAAATTCCTTTATCTTACCCATATGAATTCCCCCTTGTATTCCTGTATGTACCCGATTAGGCAATACGTCTAAAGCCCACAGCCGATGATCTTCATCACCGTGACTCCCTATATTTCAAGCTTCATTATATCTCCCTGGTCACATGCCTGTTTACATGACAGCACATATTTACTGCCAGCGGCATGCCGGCGATATGTGTTGCATAGGTTTCAATATTAACTGCCAAGGCTGTGGTCCTTCCACCTAAGCCTCCCGGCCCGATGCCTGTGGAATTTACCATCTCTAAAAGCTCTCTTTCTATCCTTGCAATATGCTCCTTGTCAGAGTGTGAATCTGTGGCTCTGGTAAGTGCCTTCTTGGCAAGCTTAGCCGCAAGCTCAAAGTCTCCCCCTAAGCCTACTCCAACTACCATAGGTGGACACGCATTAGGACCTGCATCCTTTACAGCCTGAAGCACTGCTGCCTTTACTCCCTCTTCGCCATCAGATGGCTTAAGCATGAATACGCGGCTCATATTCTCACTTCCAAAGCCCTTAGGTGCTATGGTAATGGTAAGCTTATCCCCTGGGACTATATCGTAGTGAATTATAGCCGGTGTGTTGTCCTTAGTATTCTCTCTTATCAAAGGATCTGCCACCACGGATTTTCTCAGGTAACCCTCAGTATATCCTCGTCTCACACCCTCATTAATAGCATCTGTAAGACTCATTCCTGTAATATGTAAATCCTGTCCTACATTTACGAAGAATACCGCCATACCTGTATCCTGACAGATAGGAATTCCGTCTTCCTTGGCAATATCCATATTCTCTATGAGTTGTCCTAGAATCTGCTTCCCCAGCTTTCCATCCTCAGTCTCTGCAGCCCTTCTAATAGCCTGCTCCATATCTAAGGCCAGATTAAGATTCGCTGAGATACACATATCCCTAACAGTCTCAACTATAATATCTGTATGTATTTCTCTCATTTTTCTAACCAAAGTTTCCTTTCTGAGATAAGACAAATCATCCATAATATTCATCTATTATATAATTATAATGAATTTCCTCATCTCTATTATATACCCATCTTAGCAACTCCTATTATGCACCGAAACACCTGTAAATACAAGTATCTGGAAGTTACTTTCAAGCTACTTTTAACTGCCTATGCTCTAATCTTATCTCTTTTATATCTCGTCTTGGGCATGGATTGCTGTTTTCCAGCTTCCACGCCCAAATTTCGGCCTACATCCACTCTTTTTTGGGCATAGACTGCGGATTTCCTGCTCCCACGCCCAAATTTCGGCCTACATCCACTCTTTTTTGGGCGTAAATTGCTGTTTTCCAGCTTCCACGCCCAAATTTCGGCTTACATCCACTTGTTTTTGGGCGTAGATTGGTCTTTTCCGGCTTCCACGCCCAAATTTCGGCTTATATCAGCTTGTTTTTGGGCGTAAACTGCTGTTTTCCCTCTTCCACGCCCAAATACTAAGGAAATTAGGACAAATTCTGCCATAAATAATAGAAAATACAAATCCAGATAAAAATAAAGTACCAGATATTAATATAAGAAAAATCTCAACAAAAAACACAGAGCTTTCATTGAAAGCTCTGTGTTTGAATTTCTTGTTAGAATATTGCCTGACTAATCCAGATAATCGTCATCCTTCTCGCTCAATGTGCCCTTCTTTGCCTTAGTTATAAAGATACTAAGTGATACAAAAAAGTAGGCAATTACAAGTATTACAAATATTACTGCTAACCAGTATATTGCATCATATAGAACGTCTGATAATCCTTCTATCTTGCTTAGTCCCTCAAGACCATCTTTTAATGTATCTCCCATGTTAATTACCTCTTTTATATATGTCCCGGCATAGCCGGGACTATATTTTCTGTTAACCTATCGTGCAAATTCGAATTTAATCTATCCTATACACACTTATCCGGCATTTCTTAATAAACCTTTACTCTTCCTTGTTATCATCAGCTGCATCGTCCATAGCATCCTCTACTACGTCCTCAACATCGCCTTCCTCGTTGTCCTGAGCCTCCATCTCCTGCTCTAATGCAGTAAGTGACTCTGACTCATCTGCAGACTTTTGTCTTACCTTGGCGATGCTTGCAACTGTAATATCATTTGCAATATCCATATTGATAAGCTTAACTCCGGTAGTGATTCTTCCGAGAGTAGATATATCCTTACAGAGAAGTCTGATTACAATTCCCTGATTAGTGATAATCATAATCTCGTTATCATCATTTACAGCCTTGAAGCCTATTACAGGACCTGACTTATCAGTAATCTTATAGCACTTAACTCCCTTTCCACCACGTCTCTGCGGAGTAAACTCGTCGATAAGTGTTCTCTTACCTAAACCATTCTCAGATACTATGAGAACTGAATCTCCCTGAGTATCCATCTGCATACCGATAATCTCGTCACCGTCAGCAACATTCATACCAATAACACCCATAGATGTTCTACCGGTACATCTTACATCCTTCTCATTGAAGCGGATACACATACCCTGCTTAGTGATAAGGATAATATCCTTCTTGTTGTTAGTTGACTTAACCTCGATAAGCTCGTCATTTTCCTTAAGAGTAATAGCTGCAAGACCAGACTTTCTAACATTTGCATATTCTGTAATCTTAGTCTTCTTAACAATACCATTCTTAGTAGCCATAAAGAGATATCTACCCTCATTGTACTTTAAGATTGGTATAACAGCTGTAATCTTCTCATCAGGCATAAGCTGAAGAAGGTTAACAATAGCTGTTCCTCTTGCAGTTCTGCTTGACTCTGGAATCTCATAAGCCTTAAGTCTATATACTCTACCCTGGTTAGTAAAGAACATAATGTAATGGTGAGTAGTAGTCATAAAGAGATCCTCTATGAAGTCATCCTCTATGGTCTGCATACCCTTTATGCCCTTACCACCTCTGTGCTGGCTCTTGAAGTTGTTGATAGTCATACGCTTAATATAACCAAGCTTAGTCATAGCGATAACTATATTCTCCTTCTTGATAAGGTCCTCTACAGAGATATCATCATCCATATCTATACCGATTGAGGTTCTTCTGTCATCGCCATATCTGTTAGCTATAACAAGAATCTCCTCCTTGATAACTCCAAGAAGCTTCTTTCTATCAGCAAGGATAGCACGTAACTCTGCAATCTTAACCATAAGCTCCTTGTACTCGTTCTCAAGCTTCTCTCTCTCCAAGCCTGTTAAGGCACGAAGTCTCATATCTACGATATGCTGAGCCTGAATATCTGTAAGTCCAAATCTCTCCATGAGAGAAAGCTTAGCGTCTGCTACTGAAGCTGAACCTCTGATTATCTTAATAACCTCATCAATATTATCTAAGGCGATAAGTAATCCCTCTAATACGTGGGCTCTCTCCTCTGCCTTCTTAAGGTCATATTTTGTTCTTCTTGTAACTACCTCTTCCTGATGTGCTAAGTAATGTGTAAGCATCTCAAGAAGATTAAGTACTCTTGGCTCCTGGTCTACCAGGGCAAGCATAATTACACCAAATGTATCCTGCATCTGAGTGTGCTTGTAAAGCTGATTTAAGATGATGTTTGCATTGCAATCCTTTCTAAGCTCGATTACAATTCTCATACCTTCACGGGATGACTCATCTCTAAGGTCTGTAATACCATCTATCTTCTTTTCCTTAACAAGCTCAGCTATCTTCTGGATAAGTCTGGCTTTATTTACCATGTATGGAAGCTCTGTAACTACTATACGCTGCTTTCCATTTGCCATAGGCTCTATCTCTGATACAGCTCTAACCTTAATCTTTCCTCTACCTGTTCTATATGCCTCGTTAATACCTGATGTACCAAGTATCTGAGCACCTGTAGGGAAGTCAGGTCCCTGGATTATCTCCATAACCTCTTCTATATCAGTCTCTCTATCCTCTTCAACCTCGTTGTCAATTATCTTAACTACTCCATTGATAATCTCTTTAAGGTTATGAGGTGGAATATTTGTAGCCATACCAACGGCGATACCTGAGGTACCATTTACAAGCAGGTTAGGATATCTACTTGGGAGTACTACCGGCTCCTTCTCTGTCTCATCGAAGTTTGGTACGAAATCTACTGTATCCTTGTTTATATCAGCAATCATCTCAAGTGCAATCTTAGAGAGTCTTGCCTCTGTGTATCGCATAGCCGCAGCTCCATCACCGTCCACAGAACCGAAGTTTCCGTGTCCATCGATAAGCTGATATCTTGTATTCCACTCCTGAGCTAATTTTACCATAGCCTCATAGATTGAACTATCTCCATGTGGATGGTATTTACCCATGGTATCACCGACGATACGGGCACACTTTCTGTGTGGCTTATCAGGATAATTGTTAAGCTCCACCATAGCGTGGAGAATTCTTCTTTGTACCGGCTTAAGACCATCTCTTACATCTGGAAGTGCACGAGCAGCGATAACACTCATGGCATAGTCTATATAAGACTCTTCCATGGTCTTCTTCAAATCCACTTCTTGGATTTTGTCAAATATATTATTATCGTCCATCATTTACCTCCCATTAAATGTCAAGATTCTTAACAAACTTGGCATTTGCCTCTATAAATTCACGTCTTGGCTCAACCTTCTCACCCATAAGAGTATCAAAGGTAATATCAAGCTCTGACTCGCTTTCCTCATCTATAGATACTCGAAGAAGTACTCTCTTCTCAGGATCCATAGTTGTATCCCAAAGCTGCTCAGCATCCATCTCTCCAAGACCCTTGTAACGCTGAATCTTATTGTTCTGGTCTCTGCCTACCTCGTCTAATATCTTAGAAAGCTCATCATCACTGTAAGCATACCAGGTCTTCTTGTTCTTCTCCAGCTTATAAAGTGGTGGCTGGGCAAGATATACGTGACCCTGTCTGATAAGGTCAGGCATAAATCTAAAGAAGAATGTAAGCATAAGTGTTGCTATATGAGCACCATCAACATCCGCATCTGTCATGATAATTATCTTATCATATCTAAGCTTCTCTATATTAAAGTTCTCTCTGATACCTGTACCAAAGGCAGTTATCATAGCTTTAATTTCTTCATTGCCTAAAATTCTGTCAATTCTAGCCTTCTCTACATTAAGGATTTTACCTCTAAGAGGAAGTATAGCCTGTGTAGCTCTTGAACGGGCTGTCTTTGCAGAACCACCCGCAGAATCTCCCTCTACGATGTAGATTTCACAATTCTTAGGATCCTTGTCTGAACAGTCAGCAAGCTTTCCTGGAAGTGCCATAGAGCTTTCAAGTGTTGACTTTCTGGCAACATCTCTAGCCTTTCTGGCTGCCATACGAGCTCTTTGAGCAAGCACAGCCTTACCAACTATAGCCTTAGCTACCTGAGGATTCTGCTCTAAGAAGTAGGTAAGCTTCTCAAATACTATACCCTCAACTGCAGTTCTAGCCTCTGCATTTCCTAACTTCTGCTTAGTCTGTCCCTCAAACTGTGGATCAGGAATCTTAATACTTACTATACATGCAAGTCCCTCTCTAAGGTCATCGCCTGAGAGATTCTCCTCCTTATCCTTAAGAAGCTTGTTAGTTCTGGCATAATCATTACATACCTTTGTAAGGGCTGATCTAAAGCCTGTAAGATGCATACCTCCCTCAGGAGTCGTAATGTTATTAACGAAGCTTAAGGTATTCTCATTAAAGGAATCATTATGCTGAAGAGCTACCTCAACATAGATATCATCCTTGTATCCATCACAATATATAACCTTATCATAGAGAGTAGTCTTATGTTTATTAAGGTACTCGATAAACTCCTTTATACCACCCTCATAGTGGAAGGTTGCACTCTTTTCCTTACCCTCTCTTTTATCCTCAATATTGATTCGAAGTCCCTTTGTAAGGAATGCCATCTCTCTAAATCTTCTTCTAAGAGTATCATAATCAAATATAACATCATCGAAGATAGTATCATCCGGCATAAATGTTACCTTAGTACCGGTTTTATCTGTCTTTCCAACCTCTTTAAGCTTGTAGACAACATTTCCTCTCTCATAGCGCTGTCTGTATACCTTTCCATCTCTTGAGATTTCAACCTCAAGCCAGTTAGAAAGAGCATTAACAACTGACGCACCAACTCCGTGGAGACCACCTGATACCTTGTATCCTCCACCGCCGAACTTACCACCTGCGTGAAGTATGGTAAATACTACCTCTACCGCAGGAATTCCAGCCTTCTCATGAATACCTGTAGGTATACCTCTACCGTTATCCACAACTGTAACTGAGTTATCCTCATTGATTGTTATATCAATATTGTTACAGAATCCGGCAAGTGCCTCATCTACTGCATTATCAACTATCTCGTAAACCAGGTGATGTAATCCTCTGGTTGAGGTACTACCGATGTACATACCTGGTCTCTTTCGTACCGCCTCTAATCCTTCAAGGATTTGTATTTGGTCGGCACCATAATTTGATTGCTCATTACTGCCCATCTATATCCTCCTTTAGGTCTGCATCAGACTTATTTTCCTGATGTATTATCCCCTTGCTAACCTTATAGATTTTATCTATGGCTAGTCTTTCTTTTATAAAATCATCATATCCTGTACATGTAATAATTGTCTGTATGTCATCTATGGATGCAAGCAATGCATCTCTTCTGGTTGAATCTAACTCAGACATTACATCATCTAACAGTAATATGGGATTATCTCCTATTAACTCCTTTACAAGCTCTATCTCAGCCAGCTTAAGCGACAGTGCAACTGTTCTTTGCTGTCCCTGTGAACCATATATCTTTGCATTCATACCATTGATATAAAATGATATATCATCCCTATGTGGTCCAACCTGAGTGGTCTGATATTTTAAATCAGCATCTCTTCTTAAGAAGAGCTCCTTGGCGAATTCCTCTTCGCTAATATTCTTATCATATTTTATCTTAAGTACCTCTTTATCCGAGGTAAGTCCCTTATGTATGCTGAGAATAAGCTCATTAATTCTCTCAATGAAATTATGCCTTTCTTTTATGATTTTTATACCATAATCTACCAGCTGCATATCCCATACATCTAAGGTTTCCATCTGGGACTTATCATAATAAATACTTTTTAAAAGATTATTTCTCTGGTTGAGAATCTTATTATAATTACTAAGATTATTGTAATATATCTTACTTAGCTGACACAGCTCCATATCAATATATCTTCTTCTCTCTACCGGACTATCCTTTATAAGGGTTAAATCCTCAGGTGAGAAAAGCACTACATTGACCAAGCCAAGAAGTTGGGAGGTTTTCTTTACAGGAATTCTATCTATAGCTACGCCCTTAGTCTTACTTTTCTTAAGATGCATATCTATGCGATAATTTATCTCCCTTTTTTTTATCTCAGCCTTTATATGTCCCTCATCAGATTCAAGATTTATAATATCCTTATCCTTGTTTCCTCTGTGGGATTTGGTTGTGGCCAGCATATATATAGCTTCTAATACATTAGTTTTACCCTGTGCATTATCGCCATATAATATGTTAATTCCCTCTGAAAAGCTAATCTCCTCACTTATATAATTGCGGAAATTATTCAGCGCTAATGAATTTATAACCATTATCTTAACTCACTTATAATTATTATTAAGCCTGAATGCTTATGGACTCTCCATCAAATTCTACATGAGCTCCATCATAAAGCTTTCTTCCTCTTCTGGTCTCAACCTCTCCATCCACTAGAACTAATCCCTGCTGGATAAATTCCTTGGCATCAATACCTGAATCAGCAAGTCCTGTAGCCTTAAGAGCCTGTCCAAGCTTAATAAATTCTTCACCATCACGAAGCTTTAAAATATGCATAGTTAAATCTCCTATTAATATGCGTTTGCATTAATATTTACAGGAAGTATTACATATATGTAGCTCTCTGCATCATCCTTTATAATACAAGGTGACTTAGCATCTCTCATATACATATAAATCTCCTCATCATCTACAACACGGAGAACATCCATCAAAAATCTTGGATTAAATCCTATTAAGATATCATCACCATTCTTATCAACAGCTAAAACATCGTTCATATTACCGTTCTGGCTGTTAACCTTGAAGTACATGTTGTTATCATCCTTTATGTTCATAACTATAGGCTTCTTATCAGACTCCCTTATAAATATTGACGCTCTGTCAAGGCAGCTTAAGAATTCCTTGTTATTAACTTTTACACTTATCTTGTGATCTATGGAAAGCATCTGTACTATCTTGAAATACTCTCCCTCAAGTAATCTTGAAACTACAATAGTATCATCATACTCAAATAATATATTTCTGTCAGTGAAGTAAATATTAACCATATCCTCTACTCCACCATTTAATATCTTAGATATATCACTTAAGGTCTTTCCAGGAACAACAACCTTTACGTCATCTGCTTTACCTGAAAGCTCTACCTTTCTCATAGAAATTCTGTGTCCATCTAAGGATACAACGCTGAGCTTTCCATCCTTAACCTCGAAAAGCTCACCTGTCATAAGCTTATTGTTCTCATTATCTGATATAGAGAAGATTGTCTGATTAATAATCTGTCTAAGTGTAAACTGAGATACTGTTATGCTCTTATCTCTCTCTATCTCCGGAAGCTCTGAGAACTCGTCACCAGGCTTACATGCATGACATAAAAGCTCTGACTGCTCACATTTAATCTTAAGCTTAGTATCAGGAGTAGATTCAAGAAGAATCTCACTGTCATTAAGTCTTCTTATATAATCAGTAAAAAGCTTTGCCTCTACTGCAATCTTTCCTATCTCTAATACATCTCCCTCAAGCTTTGTCTCTATACCTAACTCTAAGTCGTTAGCAACAAGCTTTATACAGTCTGCGTATACATCTATAAGAATACATTCAAGTATTGGCATAGTTGTCTTAGTAGAAACTGCCTTTGAAACAATATTAAGTGACTTAAGTAAGCTGGATTTTGAACATTTTATCTTCATAATGTTAATAACTCCTCCTTGATTAAAATGGTGATTTAAAAATTTAAAATCAGCTTTATTTATTAATTAATAATTAGTTGTTATAGTAGTAGGTGTTGTGGATTTTAAGTTAAGTCCTTAAAGCCCTTTAAAATCAAGGCTTTCAAGTGAACAAAACCATGTCTGTAACTCTTTAAATAGATGTTGAAAAAATATGGATAATTTTACTTTCAAAAATCTATAGACTTCGACAAAAAATAATTATCAACATCTTAGTGTATAACTATCAACAGATTATTAACAATGTTTAAAAATTATAATAATATCTGAACATACTATGAGGAAGGATTAAGCTTCTTGATGATGGTATCAACAGTGGACTTAAATGCCTCATCATTCTTAAGCATCTTCTCTATCTTGTTGCAGCCATTCATAACTGTAGTATGATCTCTACCGCCTAAATATTTTCCTATAGACATAAGTGAGAGAAGTGTGTATTGTCTTCCAAGATACATTATAATCTGTCTGGCAGTTGCTATATCCTGACTTCTCTTCTTAGACTTTATGTCAGCCTCAGATATTCCCATATGCTCACATACTATAGAAAGAATTCTCTCTAGGGTAATCTTTACATTTGAATCCTTATTTATGAAATCTTTAAGGGATTCCTTAGCTGTTTCAAGGGTTACCTTTTCATTCATAAGCTTAGAGAAAACACTAATTTTGTTAAGTGCTCCCTCAAGCTCACGGATGTTGTCGGTAACATTTTCAGCTATGTAAATGTATACCTCCTCAGGTATGCCTGTTATATGGTTAAGCTCAGCCTTATTCTTAAGGATGGCCATACGGGTTTCGTAATCCGGCTCATGAATATCAATAGGTACTCCACATTCAAATCTGGAAACAAGTCTCTTATCCAATGTCTCTAAGTCCTTAGGAGGTCTGTCTGATGAAAGGATAATCTGCTTGTTATCGTTGTATAATGTATTAAATGTGTTGAAAAATTCTGTCTGGGTAGCGTCCTTACCCTTGATAGACTGAACGTCATCTATGAGAAGAACATCTACATTTCTATATTTGTCTCTAAATTCGTTGGTACGGTTATTCTTTATGGCTTCAACTATCTCTATGGTAAAGGTGTCAGATGAAACATAAAGTACCTTAGCCTTATCATCCTTTTGTAGGATGTAGTGAGCTATGGACTGCATAAGATGTGTCTTACCAAGTCCTGAATTACCATATAAGAAAAGAGGATTAAAGTTATCCTGAGCAGGCATGTCCGCCACTGCAAGACAGGTGGCATGAGCGTGTCTGTTACCGTCTCCAACGATAAAGTTTTCAAAGGTGTATTTAGGATTTAAGTTACTTCTGCTAACTGCATCCTTATATGAATCGGAATTCTTAATCTCCTCAATCTTTTCCTCTTCACTTACATAATTCTTCTTAAGGTCAATAACTATCTCAATATCACTGTTATCAAGAGTTTCTCTGATAGATGAAAGCAGGAACAGGTCAAACTCCTTTTTGCGAATAAACTTAATAGAGTTTTCTCCAAGCTTTTCGTCTACGTAAAAGTATACTGTGTTATCCTTAACCTCGAATATCTTCAGTGAGCGTATCCAGGTGTCAACCAGCATCTTTGAAATATCATATTGAGTTGATAAAAGGGACAGTATCTCATCCCACTTATTTTCAATGATTTTTTTCATGTTAAAAGCCTCCAAAATGCTTTAAAAAACAAAAGTGCATACATACCAATAATAATACTATAAAATTGAAATATTTACAATAAAAAGATAATAAAATTATTACCTTATATATATGTAATTTGATGTTAAAGATGGTTATATAGATACTTGAAGGGGTGATAATAATAATTAATATGTAAAGTGTGTTATGTAAAGTAAATATTAATTTATTCACATATAAAATTATGATGAAAAAGTCTAGTAAAATCGAAGAAAATGGTGGAAAAGTAACATAATAAACACCATTTATCCACATCTTAATAACAATTTGTGGATAACATTATGTAAATTTATTATGGTAAATCAGGCAATTTTGTGGATAACTAGGGTCAAAAATCCTTAGAATTAGCTTGACGTATAAGGGTTTTTTAAATATAATACGTGTTGGTGTGCTTATGGATATCAGGTAGAAATAGGTGCATTAGATAT
>JAFTPO010000012.1 GCA_017463225.1 Lachnospiraceae bacterium
CTAAATATACAGTCGGTTAAAACTGACGAATGGGCGGATTCCCGAGTGGCCAAAGGGGACAGACTGTAAATCTGCTGCATCTTGCTTCGGTGGTTCGAATCCACCTCCGCCCATTTTTTTTAACCCTATATCGCGGGGTGGAGCAGTCGGAAGCTCGTCGGGCTCATAACCCGAAGGTCACAGGTTCAAGTCCTGTCCCCGCTACTAATTACATCAAGATAACTCATATGCCCAGATAGCTCAGTTTGTAGAGCAGAGGACTGAAAATCCTCGTGTCACTGGTTCGAGTCCGGTTCTGGGCATCTTTTTATGCTCATTTTTCCTTAGAAAGTAGATTGCTCTATCTTTTTAAGGATTTTTTTGTTATGATGAAATTATTCAAGTGATAATAAAAAATGAGATGGGGTGTTCATATGGATGAATTAAGAAATATATGTAAAAGCTTTAATGAAACAAGAGATAATTATAATAAATTATTGCGAGAGCATCAGGAATTAAGAAAGAAATGTGATGCAAGACTTTTGGAAGAGATGAAGCTGCTTGTAGTTAAGCTAGATGAGATTGCAGCTAGTGGTCAGATTCTTCTGGAGGCTTTTCACCATTATGGGGATATTATTAAATTTCCAATAGATATATATGAAGATAGGGATGATTGCCTAATATTTGCTTTTACTAGAGATGGATACTATATTTATCTTAATAGTGAGGAGAATATCCTATACAAGTCTACGCTTAATATTGATGATATACCTACTTCATGTTATGAGATACTGGTTCTTAATAAAGATCTGGTAATTGAGAAATCCTCTGCTCAGATAAAGACTTATTTTGAAAATGAAATAAAAAAGCTTAATGAAAGTATTGAAAGCGAAAACGCATATTACGATATGCTTACTAATAGCTTGTTTCCAGAGGAGAGTAATCAGCAATGAGTAAAAAAGTAATTTCAATCATTGTATGTGTTGTCAGTATTATCGCCATGATTATATATACTGTATTACAATTAGTTGGGGAGTGGCGAGGTAATATATCTATATATGTTATTGGCATAATTGCACTTATTTTTTCTCTGTCAGAAATAATAAATCAAAAGAAAACTTCAAACATAATGCATTTGATTGGGTTCATTTTGATAGTCTTGATTTTTATATTTGTTATTGGTGGGTGTATATTTTTATATTTATTTAATCAAAGTTAATTATGAGTGAAAAAAGGGAAGCTGGCGGAGGCTTCTCTTTTTTTGTTGATAAATTATATCTTTAAATTTTTAGTTTGATCTGTGAATGCTAAAAATGACAAAAAAACTTGTCAAAAAGTATTGACAACTATTCTTGTCATGTGTATACTGTGAATTGACAAGTAAAGTTGTCAAGATGAAAATGAAACTTGTCATAATGTTATTTGAATAATTAAAACTACAAAGATTAGTAAACAATTTAAATATTTAATAAATGGAGAAATTGAATTATGGGAGTTTGGGCAGACTTAGGAATTAGTAGTGGAACAGGAATATTGGTGCTTGTTGCAATTTATTTTGTGATTAAGTGGGCTGTAAAGAATGGAATCAAGGAAGCTTATTCAGATATCACAAGGAAGAAGACAGCAGATGAAATTGAAGAAGATAATATGCTTAAATCTTTTGGATACGGCAGAGATAATGAGAATGATGAAGAACTATTGGAGGGGATATAGTGAAAGAAATATCAAGAAGAATAATACTAGGATTGATGCTACTAGTGGCATTATCTATATGTGGAACCATTGTATTAAAAATTTTTGATGTTATATTGCATATAGGATTTGATAATATTATATACGAAGGTTTCAAGGTTGGTTTATTTGCAACGGTAGTATTATTGATAGGAGCTTTTAGAAAGAATAAAGCAAAATCATAGATATGCTAAGGAGAAATGTATGCCACATATAAAATGGTTAGGAATAATTAAAGATGATTTAGGACAGTATCAAATGGGCGATTTACCGGATGGGGCAAAGAAGGTAAATGTTCCAGAGGATATGGATGAGCTAATGATTAAAGCAATTCCCTTTCAGATTATAGCTACAGTGATAATTGTTGTATCGGTTTTTGTTAAGGTATCACTTGCCAAGGAGCTTCCATTTGCGCCTGTATGGGTATTTATAGGATTCGTGTTAGGGTTTCTGGCACTTATCATACATGAATTATTACATGCTATAGTGTTTCCAAAGAAAGCTACGGTGTATGTGGGGATATACCCGAAAAGCTTTGGTGCGGTAGCTCTTTCATCATATCCACTTAAAAGATGGAGATTTGTACTGATGTCTCTTTTGCCCATGGTGCTTGGGGTGGTACCTATATTATTATTCTGGATCTTACCACCAGAATATAAAGTGGCAAATGGAGTAATGCTGGGTATGGCTATGATGGGACTCACAAGTCCAGCGGTAGACATATATAACGTGTGCAAGGTGTTAGGGGAAACGCCAAGGGGATGCACATTACAGTTTTATGGTGATAGCTTATATTATTATGAAACAGAGTATTAAATATAAACGTACTAACAAAAGATTATCTATAGAAATAAACAGTAAATACATATGGATGTAAACAATAATAAAGAGAATGGTAGGGAAGAGAAATATATGGACACAGATAATAAACTAAAAAAGAAATCCAAAAAGAGTTCATTAGACAAAATATTGCCAACAGTATTATATATGGGATTTTGTGGCTTGGCAGGAGCCTTTGGGGGAATGGCTATGGTTAAGGTACTTCCTAAGGATGCACCTAATTGGCAGGAGATTTTAGGAATCTTGCTTGTAATGATAGCATTTGTAGTAATACTTGTAATACAGATATTTATTCATGAAGTGGGGCATATGGTGTGTGGATTAATGTCTGGGTATGAGTTTATTAGTATTCGTTTCTTTGGCTTTATGATTATGAAGGAGAATGGAAAGCTGGTCAAAAAGAAATACAGTATTGCAGGAACCGGTGGTCAGTGTATTATGATACCTCCTATAACAGATGGTACAAGTCCAACTCAGCTATTTAATTGGGGAGGATGTATAGCAAATGTTATAGCTTCAGTTATAGCAATCCCATTTGCAATACTCTTTTGGGATAAGGCTTTGTTAAGTATGTTTTTGCTTATGTTTAGTACCATAGGGTTTTACGCTGCAATTATTAATGGTATTCCTTTAAAATCATTAGGTAATGATGGTTACAATGCAGTGACTCTTAAGAATAGACCTGATGCTAGAATTGCATTTGAGAGAAGTCAGATGATTCTTAAGGAAATGGTGATGGGGACTCGTCTTAAGGATATGCCGGCAGAGTATTTTGATTATGAGATAGGAAAGTATAACTTAGATGATAATATTATTACCTCCATGGCGGGAATGACTATTAATTATCATATAGATTGCGGAAACTATGAAAAGGTATATGAGCTTACTAAATACTTGCATGATAATGTTGAGCTTTCTGATATACAAAAATTTATAGTTATAGCAGAGCTTGTGACTAGTATTCTTATTACAGGTAGAGAAAAAACAGATGTAGATAAGCTTTTTACAAAGGAGAATAAGAAGCTTATGAAGATTCACCAGGCTCAGCCTTCAACTCACAGAGTTTGGTATGTATATGAGCTGCTTTACAATGGAGATAAGGAAAAGGCTGATAAGCATAGAAAGGATTTTGATAAGCTGGCTGAGAATTATCCTTATAAGACAGACTTGGAAAATGATATAGAGCTTATGGAATGTGCACTTAAAATGTATGAGGTTTCTGTTGCGTAAGAATAAAAAAACATATAGAATAGGAGAGAAATAATGAAAGAGTATAAAGTAGTTTTTTTGAACAAAGGACTTAAGTTTTCAAGAGAAAAGGATATTGCAGAGACAGAAGAAACAATTAATGAATATGCATCACAGGGTTGGACATTGCAGCAGGTTGTATCCCCCAATGACCTTGGCGGAGCATTAATAGGAATTTTTTATAAAGAAAACTAAGAAACTATTAGATTAGTTAACGCAACAGTAATTAAAATAGAAACCAATCAGAGTTGATGTGAACGAAAAGGCAGTTTGTGAGATGACCTAATGTTTGCATCAATTTTGGTGTTTGTTTTATAAATATCAACATAACGATTGAAGGGAGACGATAGTTTGCCACTAAAAAATCATTTAAAGGAATATAGAGCTAGGCTAGGTGTTAATCAGCAGGAGATGGGAGCTTTAGTTGATACATCTAGACAGACAATAAGTCAGATAGAGAGAGGAGATTATTCCCCATCGGTAACCTTGGCTCTTAAGATAGCTAAGGTGTGTGACGCAAGAGTAGAGGATATATTTCAGTACGAGGAGGAGTAGGATAAATGAGTGAGAATATGCAAGATAAGGTAAATGAAGCAAAAGAGAAGAAGTTGGCTAAGCGTAAGAAAGAGGATAAGAAGAAGTTGATAATTCTTCTTGTAGTAACAGCTTTATGTTCAGTGTTAGGCTAT
This sequence comes from Lachnospiraceae bacterium, assembly GCA_017463225.1. Classification (GTDB taxonomy): domain Bacteria; phylum Bacillota; class Clostridia; order Lachnospirales; family Lachnospiraceae; genus Coprococcus_C. The sequence continues at coordinate 4,488 of JAFTPO010000012.1, forward strand.
TTTGCGGGGGCGATAATTGGTAAGCTTCAAAAGGCGGGTTACGGTTTGCCTGAATTTACGGAAGAAGTTATAGGAAAAATGTCCTTGATTATGCCTGTAGTATTTCTTTTATTAAATGTTATTCTTGCCATAGTTGGATATGCTTGTATCAGAAAAAGTAAGAAGGAATTTGAGCTTTGGGATGGTGAAGACGAGGATGTAGCAGAGAAGATGGAGAGTAGAGTTGCTTTCCCACTTTATATGTCCAGCTTGGTATTAATTATTAATATGTTTCTATTTTCCGTATGTGCAAATTTAGATATTAATTCAGAGCTTTCAGATAAGTGGGAGGATATATTAGGTATTGTACTCTTCAGCGTTTTCATATTATCCTATGTTGTTGTGGTTGTTGTACAGAAAAAAGCAATTGACTTTACTAAGGATATGAATCCTGAGAAGGAAGGCAGCATATTCGATGCAAAGTTTGTGAAAAAGTGGGAAAATAGCTGCGATGAGGCTCAGAAGCTACATATATACAAGGCTGGATATTCTAGCTATAAGGTTACAAGCAATGTTTGTATGATACTTTGGATAGTATGTCTAATAGCAGATTTATTTGGAAATGTGGGATTACTTCCTATGACTATGGTGTTTGTAATTTGGTTTGCTTCAACTATTGGGTACATAGTTGGTGGTGTTAAGGCAGAGAAAGAAAAGAATACTATAGAATAAAAAAGAACAGGAGTCAAAAAGTATATAGGCTCCTGTTCTTTTTTATGACTCACTTAATCCTTTTATATATGCTAGCGCTATCTCCTGCTTATGCTTAGGTAGTGACATGTATAATGTCAGAAGCTCCTGCTGCGATGCGGGAGGTGCCTGATCTATATCGAAGAATTGAGAAAGTGTAATATCCATAGTTTCGCAGATTTTCTCCAGAGTGTATATGCTTGGGGTGGTTCCGCGGTTTAACATATTAGTAAGTGTGGTTTGTGGGATACCACTATCTTTGCTTATTCGATAAAAACTGAGGTCTTTATCTTTGCATAATTGTTTTATTCTATTTATTACATCAAACTGTTCATTATACATATGGATGCGCCTCATCTGAGTTATTATAGGATTATTATATCTTTAGAGTGAATTAATTATTAGTTCGCAGAATGAGGAGTAAATACAAGTATAATGAGTTGTAACGTGATGGAATATATTACATTTCATGAAATTATTATGAAGTGTTGGATTTTTCTTGCTTTTTGTTGTTATTGTGTTACACTCACAGATGGAAAGTGGACAATTATTTTTAATTCATTCATAGAAAAGTGTTTAGAGATTTAAGGAGGATAAGATGGGCGAAGGCTATGTTAATTTTAGAGATGTGTGCAAAACTTATCAGAGTGGAGACGTTAAGGTAGAGGCTCTTAAGAATGCCAGCTTTTGGATAGGTAAAGGTGAAATCTGTGTTATCGTGGGACAATCAGGTGCCGGAAAGACCACCTTGCTTAATATATTAGGTGGAATGGATAATCTCACATCGGGAGACGTGTTCCTTGATGGTGCTAATATCTCCAAATTTAACAAGAGGCAGCTGGCAACCTATAGACGTCAGGATATAGGCTTTGTGTTTCAGTTTTATAACCTGATTCCTAATCTTACTGCCATAGAAAACATAGAGATAGCTTCTATGTTATCTAAGAATCCCCTAGATCCTGAAGAGGTGTTAGAACAGGTAGGTCTTAAGGATAGAAGAAATAATTTCCCTGCGCAGCTTTCAGGTGGAGAGCAACAACGAGTGTCTATAGCAAGAGCTTTAGCAAAAAATCCTAAGCTCTTGCTCTGTGACGAGCCTACAGGTGCTTTGGATTATGAAACCGGAAAGGCAGTGTTAAAGCTGCTTCAGGATTGTAGTAGAAAAAATGGAATGACTGTTGTGATTATTACACACAATCAGGCGCTGACAGCTATGGCAGACAGAGTAATAAAGGTGAAAAATGGAACTATAGCATCTGTAAAGATGAATGATAATGTAATTCCTGTGGAAGAGATTGAGTGGTAAAAAATACTATGAATAAAACATTTAATAAGAATATATTTAGAACAATTAAGGGAAGCTTGGGAAGATATGTGGCTATAATGGCCATAATCGCATTAGGAGTAGGCTTTTTCTCAGGCATAAAGGTGACAAAGCCTTCTATGGTGGCAAGCTTAAATGACTATTATAGTGATACCAATCTCTTTGATTACAGACTGATTTCCACTTACGGATTTGCAGATGATGAAGTTGGCAAGCTGTCAGAGGAGGAGTATGTTCTTAGGGCTGAGGGCGCGTATTCTACAGATTTTTTGTATATTCAGGAGGATGGTGTTGAGACTGCTCTAAAGGCATTGTCAGTGCCTTTAGAAATAAACACTCTAGTGGTAAAAGAGGGTAGACTTCCGCAGAAAGGCAATGAGTGTGTTTTAGATGCCTCAGAGATAGATACAGAAAGCTTTGGAAGTGAGCTGATTGGAAGCACAATAGCCATAGCAAGCTCTAACACAGAGGATGTTAGAGAGTCCTTCAAATATGAGGAATATACTGTTGTGGGACTGGTGTATTCTCCCTTATATGTTAATTTCCAAAGAGGAACAACCAGCTTAGGCAATGGCAAGCTTAATGGATTTATGTATATTTTGCCTGAGGGCTTTGATATGGAATACTATACAGAGATGTATGTGGATTGCCAGGATGAGTATGACATATACCAGGAGGAATACCAGGATTATATAGACCAGCTTACTCCAGTAGTAGAGGAGCAACTGCTAAAAAATGCAACTGAGAGAGTGGAAGAGCTTAGGGATGATATAGATGAAGAATATGAGAAGGCTGTAGAAGAGATAAAAGAAGAGGTTACTGCTCAGGTTGATAAGGAATTTTATGACAGTCTTTATGGACAGGGACTTACGGATCCTATGATTGAGGCAATGCTTACTGCCGGCACCATTTCATATCCTCAGAATGTGATAGATGAGACCTGTGATGAGCTTATAAGAGAGTTGGAAGAGGAGCTGCCTGTATTGGAGGACCCGGAGGTATTTGTACTAGACAGAACCTCTAATACGGGATATGTGTGCTATAACAATGACACTGATATAGTGGACGGATTAGCTAAAGTGTTTCCTTTGTTTTTCTTCTTTATAGCTGCCCTTGTATGCTCCACAACTATGACCAGAATGATAGATGATGAAAGAGGTCAGATAGGTACACTAAGAGCCTTAGGCTATAGTACAAGTGCCATAATCGGAAAATATATGATTTATTCCGGAAGCGCTGCCATTATAGGCTGTGTTGCAGGATTTTTAGGTGGTTGTTGGGCTTTTCCTTATGTGATAGGCGAGGCCTATAAGATGATGTACGAATATGGCAGAAGTGTGGAGTTCTACTTTGATATGCCGTTGCTTATAATTGCATTGGCGGTTTCTTTGATTTGTTCTATGGGAACCACATACCTTGCCTGTAAGAACGAGCTTCGCTGTATGCCTGCAGAGCTTATTAGACCTAAGGCTCCACAGGCAGGCAAGAGAGTATTTTTAGAGAGAATTACACCAGTTTGGAAGCGTATGAAATTCCTTCACAAGATTACTACCAGAAATGTATTCAGATTTAAGAAACGTATGATAATGATGGTTGCGGGAATTGCAGGTTGTATGGCTCTTGTTATGGCTGGCTTTGGTATTAAAGATTCCGTGTCCAATATTGCGGAATTCCAATATGACGAGATAGAGCTTTATGATATGGAAATAACATATTCGGAGGGCGTAAGAGACATAGAGCTTGAAGAAGTTAAGCAGGCCTTAGGTGACCAAGGGAAAAATATTAGTCCTCTTATGAAGACAACCACAGAGTTTCACTCCGGAGATATGGTTAAGACAGTCTATATTTGTGCTGCAAATGGGGCGGATATGAAGTCTGTTATGAGCTACAAGCTGGAAGGAGAGAATGTGATATATCCTGGATATGGAGAGGTTATGCTAAGCGATGGATTGGCAAAGGATGCAGGAGTGAAGGTGGGGGATAGTATTACCTTTACGGGTACTGACGGTAGACAGCATACCTTAAAGGTGTCTTCCGTATACACCAATTATGTATGGCATTATGGCTTTGTAAATCCTGAGACTTATGAGGACTTCTTTGGAGAAGCTTACGAGATAAATACACTCTATATAAATGTGGCTGAGGATGGAGACTCATATCAGTTAGGTGCAGATATATCTCAGCTTGATGGTGTTTTGAGTGTTACAGTGGTGGAGGAGGTTAAGAATATGATTTCCAACACTATGAAGATGCTTGATATGGTTGTATGGCTGGTAATAGGCTGCGCCGGAGCACTGGCGTTTATAGTGTTATTTAATCTCAGTAATATAAATATAACAGAGAGAGTTCGCGAGATAGCAACCATAAAGGTTTTGGGCTTTTATCAAAATGAAACCAGTGCCTATGTATTTAGAGAGAATTTGGTCCTAACAATTATGGGTATTATAGTGGGACTACCTCTAGGAAAGCTTTTGGTTAGCTTTGTTATATCTCAGATTAAGGTAGATATGTTTGTTATGAAGGAGATGCTATTCCCTATTAGCTACGTTTTATCCGTTGCTTTGGTGCTGCTTTTCCTAAAGATTGTGGACTGGGCCATGAGAGGAAAGCTGGAGAAAATTCATATGGCAGAATCTTTAAAATCTATTGAGTAGTTGACAAAATAGTGCTAAAATACAATGATAATGGGATTTATGCTAGAGAGACTTGGAGGATAAGAATATGTTTGCTTACAAAATTGATGTTTTGGCAGAGCTAAAAAAGAAGGGCTTTAACACAACTATGATGCGCAGGGAGAAGCTGTTAGGTGAAAATGCGATTCAGGCCATCAGAGAGGATAAGGTTGTAGGCATCATTGCATTGCATAAGATATGTGAGATGCTGAAGATGCAGCCGGGAGACATCATTTATTATTATGACGAGAATGACAAGAACGCTAAAAAAGTAGTGGAGATTCAAAAGACTAAGAAAAAGAAATAATCTAAGAAAACAGCTTAGGGATTGACGGAGGAATTATAATTATGGCACTTCATATGATTAAGAAGGTACCTGGTCCACAGGAGATAAGAGAAGCGTTTCCTATGGATAAGGAGCTGCTGGATATTAAGGCAGCCAGAGATGCAGAGATTAAGAAGATTTTTACAGGTGAGTCTGACAAATTTATAGCAATTATCGGACCATGTTCAGCTGATTATGAGGATTCAGTTCTTGATTATTTGGGCAGACTTGCTAAGGTTCAGGAAAAGGTTGAGGAGAAGATTCTCATCATACCTAGAATATATACAAACAAGCCACGTACTAACGGTTCAGGATATAAGGGAATGCTTCATCAGCCAAATCCAGAGGATAAGCCTGATTTTATCGAGGGTGTAAAGGCTATTAGAAAGATGCATATCAAGGCCATTAGAGAAACCCATCTCACTGCAGCAGACGAGATGCTTTATACAGATAACTGGCCATACCTTGAGGATATTTTATCCTATGTTGCTATTGGTGCAAGAAGTGTTGAGAATCAGGCCCACAGACTTACAGCCAGTGGTATGGATGTACCTGTAGGTATGAAGAATCCAACCAGTGGAGATTACAACGTTATGCTTAATTCATGTGTAGCAGCACAGGCTAAGCATACCTTCCTTTTCTCAGGTTATGAGACAAAGACAGACGGTAATCCACTTGCTCACTGTATACTTAGAGGTTCCCTTAATAAGAGTGGACAGTCTATTGCAAACTATCATTATGAGGATTTAAAGCTTCTTTGGGATATGTACCAGAAGTTTAACCTGGTTAATCCTGCTTGTATAGTGGACGCTAACCACAATAATTCCGGAAAGAAATGGGATGAGCAGCCACGTATCGTTAATGAGATTCTTCACTGTAGAAGACACTCAGAGAATGTTAAGAAGCTGGTTAAGGGTGTTATGGTGGAAAGCTATATTGAGGATGGTAACCAGCCAATAGGTGGAGGCTGCTACGGTAAGTCTATTACAGACCCATGCTTAGGATGGGAAAAGTCAGAGAGACTTCTCCTTGAGATGGCAGAGCAGCTGTAAAGCAAATTACTATGGGTGTTAAAAGGATAAATTGGGAGGATTTTAATGAATATATTTAGTATTCTAATTCCAAAGCAGATGCTTACATATCTCAATGCTGAAGATCCTGTGGATAAGGCAGTGCAATTTGTTTTGGAAAGTGGATATACTGCAGTTCCTGTTATTGATAATGAGGGAAAATTCGTGGCCATAGCCAGTGAGGGTGACTTCCTTAGACGCGTTATGGACGGAGGCAGAGATAATTTAGCCAATTACAGAGTCAGAGACATAGTAAAGATGGATGCTGAGGGTGCAGTTTTAAATACTGCCAGCGAAGAGGAAATCTACGAGAAGATTCTGGATAGAAATTTCTTGGCGGTTATAGATGACAGAGGGTGCTTTGTAGGTATAATCACTAGAAAAACTGTAATTATGAAGCTACATAAGGATTAGGTGCATGAGTAGATACAAATATATTTTATTTGATTTAGACGGAACAATTACTGAACCATTTAAGGGGATATCGGGCGGTATAATTTACGCCTTGGAAAAATATGGTATAAAGCCCTTAGATGAAGCTACTCTCAGAAAGTTTATAGGTCCACCTCTGAGAGATTCTTTTAGAGATTATTGTGGCTTTTCGGATGAACAGGCGGAGGAGGCTACAGCATATTATCGTGAGTATTACAGTGTAAAAGGCTTAGAGGAAAATGATATTATGCCTGGGATGGATAAGGCGATAGAGACTCTATATAGTAGAGGGTACAAGCTTTATCTGGCCACATCAAAGCCGGAAAAATTCGCCAGAATAATATTAGAGAATTTAGGTCTCCTTAAGTATTTTGACATTGCTGCAGGGGCAAGCTTTGATGGTTCGAGAGATAAAAAAGAACTGGTTATGGAATACCTGTTAGAGCAGATAAGAGAAAGATATTCGGATTTTAGTATTGACCAGACTATTATGGTAGGCGACAGACATTTTGATATAAACGGGGCAAAGTATTTCGGAATGGATAGTGTTGGTGTTACCTTTGGTTATGGAGATTATCAGGAGCTTTCCCAGGCCGGCGCTACCTATGTGGTTGATGATGCAGAGGGACTAGTAGAAGCGATTGAAAATAGTTAAGTGAATAATAAAGAAATAAAGGCAGTAGTTGGTTTTGTGAAAATGCACAAAAACCACTACTGCTTTTATTGGTAAACTAACGAAAATTTTTTTTGTTAGGGAATTGCCTTACAAATTGTAAATTATTTTGCTAATATATATTATAGAGGAAATTCGGTTTATTTATTTTAGGAGGCAAAACATGTTCGAAAAAGGTGATTACATAGTATACGGGCAAAATGGAATATGTAGGATTGAGGACATTACGCATCCTGAGATTTCTGGTTACGACAATGACAGATTGTATTATGTTTTGGCGCCCGAGAGGTCTAGAGAGAGTAAATTGTACTGTCCTACAGACAACACAAAGGTAGTACTTAGAAAGATTGTAACAGCGGATGAGGCTATGGAGGCTATTGGAGAGGCTGATAGCGTGGAGCCGTTAGTTGTATCTAATGACCGTATGAGAGATGAGTGCTACAAAAATGTTATGAGAAGCTGCGAGTTAAAACAGTGGATAAAGATTATTAAGACTCTTCTTATCAGAAAGAAGGAGCGAGAGGCAGCAGGTAAAAAGATTACTGCAACAGATGAGAGATACTTAAATGCTGCGTCAGAGGTATTATTTACCGAGGTTTCTATAGCTACAGGTAAGGATAAAAACGAGGTTAAGGAGCTTGTTCTTAACGCTATGTGCGTGTGATTTACGCATAACTAAATTATGTATTAAGCCACAGACAAAACGGTGTCTGTGGCTTTTATAATTTGTGGGTTTTAGGTTGGAAAAATTACCCATTCATAGTATAATTATACTTGGGTCAAATAATAAAACGGTGAAAATCCGTAAACTTAGGAGGAAGGATATGTTAGATCAAGCTTATTATGATAAGGCAGACGAAATAATAGGTCAGTATGGAACTGAGAGTCGATGGCTTATTCCTATTATTCAGGATGTTCAGACAGAGTACAGATATCTGCCACCGGAGCTTCTGAGCTACATTGCTGCAAAGCTTAATATCACTGAGGCTAAGGCTTATAGTGTAGCAACCTTTTATGAGAATTTCTCATTTGAGCAGAAGGGTAAGTATGTGATTAAGGTGTGTGATGGAACTGCCTGTCACGTTAGAAAATCAACAGGTATTTTGGAAAGATTATATAAGGAATTAGGGCTTGAAAAAGGTAAGCATACAACAGATGATATGATGTTTACAGTAGAGACTGTATCATGTCTTGGAGCTTGCGGTTTAGCCCCTGTTCTCACCGTCAATGATGAGGTGCATGCGGCTATGACACCGGACAAGGTGACTGAATTAATAAAGGAATTGCGAGGTGAGGGCTAATGAGATTAAATAATAGAGAAGATTTGATTCGCGCTCGCAAGGAAGCTAAGGCAGCTATGGAGCAGGAGAAATTTAGAATTCTCATCTGTGCTGGTACAGGTTGCTTAGCTGGTGGTTCAGCTAAGATATATGAGAAGCTAAAGGCTCTTGTAGATGGTAATCCTAATGTGGAGGTAGAATTTGGAGCAGGTGTGGCACATGGACCTAATGGTGAGTGCCCTAGTGGTGTAAAAAAGAGTGGTTGTCATGGATTCTGTGAGATGGGACCACTTGTTAGAATCGAGCCTTACAACTTCCTTTATACAAAGGTTAAGGAAGAGGATTGTGAAGAAATATATGAGAAAACTATCCTGAGAGGAGAGCCTGTGGAGAGGCTTTTGTATGAGATGGATGGTGTTAAGTACAAGACTCAGGAGGAGATTCCATTCTATGCAAAGCAGACCAGACTTGTGCTTAAAAACTGTGGACATATTGATGCAGAGCATATCAATGAGTACCTAGCAGTGGGTGGATATGAAGCCCTTGAGAAGGCCCTTTTTGATATGACCCAGGAAGAAATTATTAATGAGATTTATGACTCAGAGCTTCGTGGTCGTGGAGGCGGTGGCTTCCAGACTGGATATAAGTGGAAACAGGTAGCCCGCCAGGCTGAGAAGACTCGCTATGTGGTATGTAATGGTGATGAGGGAGACCCAGGTGCATTTATGGACCGTTCTGTTATGGAGGGTGACCCACACAAGATGATAGAGGGTATGATAATCGCCGGATATGCAGTTGGAGCTCAGGAAGGTTATATTTACGTTAGAGCAGAGTATCCACTGGCGATTAGCAGACTTAAGATAGCTATAGCTCAGGCTGAGGAAGTGGGACTTCTTGGAGATAATATTTTAGGTTCAGGCTACAGCTTTAAGCTTCACATAAACCGTGGTGCAGGAGCCTTCGTATGTGGCGAGGGTTCAGCTCTTACAGCATCTATCGAGGGTGAGCGTGGTATGCCTAGAACTAAGCCACCTAGAACAGTTGAGCAGGGATTGTTTGGTAAACCAACAGTTCTTAACAATGTTGAGACTTACGCAAATGTTCCTATGATTATTACCAATGGTGCCCAGTGGTACAAGGGTATCGGTACTGAGAAGAGTCCTGGAACCAAGGCATTTGCGGTAACAGGAAGTATCAATAATACAGGACTTATAGAGGTGCCAATGGGTACAACTCTCAGAGAGATTGTATATGAGATTGGTGGCGGAATTAAGAATGGTAAGGAGTTTAAGGCAGTACAGATAGGTGGACCATCAGGCGGTTGTCTTATCGGCACAGACCTTGACCTACCACTTGATTTTGATTCTCTTAAGAAGCGCGGAGCTATGATTGGTTCAGGCGGACTTGTTATTATGGACGAGGATACCTGTATGGTAGAGGTTGCAAGATTCTTTATGAACTTTACTCAGAATGAATCCTGCGGAAAATGTATTCCTTGCCGTGAGGGTACCAAGCGTATGCTTGAAATATTAGAGGATATAGTTGCAGGAAGAGGTACTATGGAGCAGCTTGATATGCTGGAGGAGCTTGGTACTGCAATTACTGATACAGCACTTTGTGGTCTGGGCAAGAGTGCAGCACTTCCTGTTCTCAGTACTCTTAGAACCTTTAGAGATGAGTACGAGGAGCACGTATTAGAGAAAAAATGTCGCACAGGCAACTGCCAGGCACTTAGAACCTACAAGATAGATCCTGACAAGTGTAAGGGATGTTCTAAGTGTGCAAGAAATTGTCCTGTAGGAGCTATAACCGGACAGATTAAGAGTCCGTATACTATTGACCCTAGCAAGTGTATTAAGTGTGGCGCTTGTGAGAGTGATTGTCCATTTGGGGCAATAGAAATAGTGTAGGGAGGTGCTTAAGTAATGGATTATATGACTATAGACGGAAGATGTGTGCCTATAGAGGGTGAGAAGAATATTCTTGCAGTTATTCGTAAGGCTGGCATCGATTTACCAACATTTTGTTACCATTCAGAGCTTTCTGTATATGGCGCATGTCGTATGTGTGTTGTGGAGGATGACAGAGGAAGAATCTTTGCTTCGTGTTCAGAGCAGCCTAGGGCTGGAATGGTAATTAAGACTAATTCAACTAAGATTAGAAAGTATAGAAAGCTTATTATAGAGCTTCTTCTTGCGTCACATTGTAGAGACTGTACAGTGTGTACCAGAAATGGAAACTGCGAGCTTCAGAACATTGCATTTAAGGTGGGAATTCATTCAGTTAGATTCCCTAACAACAGAGAGCAGGTACCGATAGATATCAGTTCTCCATCCATAGTAAGAGATCCTAACAAATGTATTCTCTGCGGTGACTGTGTAAGAACCTGCGATGAGATTCAGGCAGTTGGAGCTATAGATTTTGCCCACAGAGGTTCTAAGATGGAGGTTACTCCAGCATTTGGTAAGGAGCTTGCAGAGACAGATTGTGTAGGCTGTGGACAGTGTGTAGTTGCATGTCCGACAGGTGCAATATCAGTTCGTACAAATGTTACTGATGTATGGCAGGCTATAGAGGATCCTAATATAAGAGTGGTTGCTCAGATAGCACCTGCAGTTAGACTTGCAGTAGGTGATAAGTTTGGCTTCCCTAAGGGAACAAACACTATGGGTAAGCTTGTTGCAGCTCTTAGAGTTATGGGCTTTGATAAGGTATATGATACAAACTTTGCAGCAGACCTTACAGTTGTGGAGGAGTCAAAGGAGTTTGCCAAGAGATTGGAGAAGAACGAGAATCTTCCACTCTTTACTTCCTGCTGTCCGGGTTGGGTTAAGTTCTGTGAGACTAAGTATCCTGATTTTGCAGGTAATATATCAACATGTCGTTCTCCACAGGGAATGTTCTCAGCGGTGGTAAAGGAGTACTTTGCTAAGCAGGATGCTGAGGACGGTAAGAAGACATTTGTGGTTTCAATTATGCCTTGTACAGCTAAGAAGGGTGAGATAGAAAGACCTGACAACTTTACAGATGGCAGACAGGACACTGATAAGGTACTTACTACAGTAGAGATAATCAGAATGATTCGCCAGGCAGGTATTAAGTTTGATGAGATAGAAAGTGAGGCACCGGATATGCCATTCGGTATAGCTTCAGGTGCAGCCTCAATCTTCGGTGTAACAGGTGGCGTTACTGAGGCAGTGCTTAGACACGTATCTGCCCAAAAGGGACATCAGGTTATATCACAGCTTAGCTTCTCTGGTGTACGTGGCGATGAGGGAATCAAGGAAACCAGCGTTATGCTTGGAGATAGAGAAGTAAAGATTGCAGTGGTAAATGGTCTTGGCAACGCCGACAAGCTTCTTAAGGCTATAAAGGCCGGAGAGGCTCACTACGACTTCGTAGAGGTTATGGCTTGTAGGCGAGGCTGTATAGCTGGTGGTGGTCAGCCACTTCCTATAGGACCAAGAACAAGAGCTTCTCGTGCAGAGGGAATCTATGCGGTGGATAGAGAATCGTTGATAAGATTTACTGAAGATAATCCACTTCTTAATCAGACCTATCAGGATGTAATAGCTGGTAAGGAGCATAAGCTGCTTCATAGAAGTGGGCATTAAAAATATGTAGTATACATATAAAGAGGGCGTTGGGATATATTTCAATCCGGCCGCGACAGGGTAATGCGCAGCTGACCGTTTTAGTGTCAGCGAAGCATTATCCCTAGGCAGGCCGGCCAAGGAAGTATATCTTTACGCTCTCTACGTATGTATAAAATTATATTAAGTACCACACTATTGAAAGTACTGTGCTTGTAAGTCCGATTAAAGCCTCGTAAGGTATAAGCTTCATACGGTCGCTTATGCTTATGTCGCAGATTGGATGAAGTGCAAATAGGATACTGCACAGATTACCATAGTGCTAACTGTTGTCTCAAGGCCGTCGCCACCCATAAGACCATCGATGTGAGCTCCTTAATATTAAGCTATATGCTGGAGAAACCTTTTTGATAATGAGTACAATGGCGATTACTAATCCTACGATTGCGCCTAAAGTTGTAAATTCGTACATAATTAAACTTCTTTCACGTTAATTAATCTAAATACCTGTTCTACAGTTGTTTCCATATTATCTCTTGCCACAGCAGGAGTCATAGCCTCCTGTAATGTTTGAATTCTTCTAAGTATTGGGAAGAATGCGTCTATACCGTGCTCGTTACAAGCAGTTGCATCTGGTGTTACTGCACCTGCGAAGGCAAGAACAGTTTTATCATATTTCTTTGCAATATTTGCAACACCGATAGGTGCCTTGCCAAATACTGTCTGTCCATCTAATCTACCTTCTCCTGTAACTACTATATCAGCATCCTGAACATAGCTTTCCAGCTTTGTTTCTTCTAAGATAATCTTAATTCCTGACTCTAACACTGCATTTGTGTAGGCTAAGAATGCGAAGCCTAAGCCGCCAGCTGCTCCTGTTCCTGGATGCTTAGCGTTTGCTTTGCTATACTTTTCAGAGGTAAGCTTAGCATAGTAAGCAAGCCACTTATCCATCTGGATAATCATAGCTCCGTCAGCCCCCTTCTGAGGTCCGAATACCGCGCTACATCCAAGCTCTCCGCATAAAGGATTTGTTACATCACAAGCTACTCTGAATGAGCACTCCTTAAGCTCTGGGATTACATTATCATCTGTGATTGTCTCAATTTCTTTAAGTCCCTTTGCGCCAAATGGAACCTGGTTTCCGTCCTTATCCAGCATTCCATAACCAAGTGCCTGAAGCATTCCAATCCCGCCGTCGTTAGTTGCGCTTCCGCCGATGCCTACGATAAAGTGACGACAGCCTTTTCTTATGGCGTCTTTGATTACCTCGCCTACGCCATAGGTTGTTGTGTGAAGAGGATTTCTGTCTGCGTCTGGAACTAATGTGATTCCTGCAGCACCAGACATCTCCACGATTGCTGTCTTGCTTTCCTCTAAGATTCCGTACACACAGTTAACCTTTTCTCCTAAAGGTCCTGTAACCTTAACAGTTTCTAACTTTCCACCCATTCCAAGTGCAAGCGCTTCTACAGTGCCTTCTCCACCATCGGCAAGAGGTCTTACGCAAACCTCAGCATCTGGAATTGCCTTTAATATTCCGTTCTTAATTGCGTCTCCTGCTTCAAGAGAAGACAAGCTTCCCTTTAATGAGTCAATTGCTACTACTACTTTCATTAATTACTATCTCCTTTTTGTTTGTTGCTCCGTTTTCTTTATGTTGAGATAATGATAACATATAAAAATTATAAATAATATGTTATACAAGACGAAAATAGCTTGAAAAGTATGTTAAAACATGGTATATATAACATAAAGTGGAACAAATGGAGGATTTTATGGCATTTTCTATCAGGCAGAACGTGGCCCAGCAAATAGTTGAAGCGGTAAAGGATGTTGCGGGACACGATATCAATTTTATAGATGCTAAGGGAATTATATTTGCCAGCACAGATATTAAGAGAATTGGAGACTATCACGAAATCGGTCACCAGGTAATTAAAAAGGGTGAGACCATAGAGGTTGATAGTAACGAAGGATATTTTGGTACCAAAAAAGGTGTGAATATTCCTTTTATATATAAGGGTGATGTCTGTGCAGTTATAGGAATTAGTGGAGAACCTGAGGAGGTAAGGAAATATGTATACCTGGCTCAGAAGATTACCGCTTTAATTCTAAGAGAGCATGAGCTAGAACGGCAGGAGCACAACCAGAAGACACAGCTGAATCACGTTATTCGTTCCATAATAAACCATGACTACTTAAATATTGATTACCTGAAGGATTTCCTTAAGGATTACAGGACAACTCTTAATGCTAGCTATCAGACCATACTTATTAAGCTGGATTCAAGATATAATCCATCAAATCTGTCTATGATAGAAAAGTATATATACCAGGCCTTTGAAAGCACAGGTTCTAAGCTATATACCTTTAACTATGCCAATGAATACATTCTTTTGATGGAAGCAGAGAAGGTAGAAAAATGCTTATATATATTTGAAGAATTGGGGCAAAAATATTCACCTATAATAAAGATTGGAGTAGGTCGTGTGGCAGAGCTGTCTCATCAGCACAACTCCTACCAATCAGCTAAGATTGCCATAGAAAGTTTATTCGCAGATGAGTATATTGCGGTATTTGATTCCTTGGATTTAGAAATACTGTTAGGCAATGTGGGTCAGGAGAACAAACAGCTGTATCTGCAGAAAACCATAGAGAAGATTTCAGAGAAGGATCGAAAAGTACTTAAAACATACTTTTCTCTTAATATGTCCTTAAAGGATAGCTGTGAACAGCTTTTTTTACATAAGAATACACTTCAGTACAGGTTGGATAAAATTTGGAGAGATACGGGATACAACCCCAGAGAGTTTAAGGATGCGGCAGTATTATATGTGGGTCTTAAGATGCTGGGGAATGAATAAGTGTCAGTGAACTAAGTGATATTACGGGAGGTATAATGATGAAGGAGAAAAAAAGTGCATTTTGGTGGGTTGGCTTGCTTTTTATATGTGTAGGGATTTGGCTTATAGGGCTAAGTGTATTTTATTTAGTCACCTATGATAAGGTAGAGGGAGAATTGTATATTACCAAGAAAGGCTATCATAATGAAATACATGTCTATGTTACATATGAGTACGGCGGCAAGCTTTATGAGGATATAGGTCTTTCTTCCCGAAATCTATTCACCATGAAGGATGGTAAGAAATATACAGTGTATATAAATCCGGATAAACCTGAGTGGCCTAAGTGCGTAGATTTTACCTTTGGGATACTGTCACTAGTGTTTGGAATTGTTTTGCTAAAAGTGGATGCTATGGACAAGCCTAAGGACAAAAAATACAACTATGCAGAGGATACACCTTGGTTAAAGTAGAGTAATCTTACGTTTACAATACTGCATAAAATATGGTAAAATAAATCAGTTACGGACATAGTTGATTCTATAAAAGATAAGGGAATTAACTATGCTAAAACAACAGATAAAAATACTGAATAATATCATTTAAGGAGATAGATATGAAGCTTAATTTTACAAAGATGGAAGGCCTGGGTAATGACTATGTATATGTGAACTGTTTTAAGGAAAACGTTGAGAATCCTTCGGAGCTTTCAAAGAGAGTAAGTGACAGACATTTTGGAATTGGTTCCGATGGTCTGATACTTATTAAGCCATCACAGGTGGCAGACTTTACAATGGAGATGTACAATGCGGACGGTTCACAGTCAGAGATGTGTGGCAATGGTATCCGTTGTGTGGGAAAGTATGTGTATGATTACGGTCTTACTGATAAGGAGGAAATATCAGTGGAGACTTTGGCGGGTATAAAGTATCTTAAGTTTGTGATTGATAGAAAGGACGCAAATGACAGAGGAACAGTAGCTATGGTTACTGTAAATATGGGGGAGCCAATATTTGCACCGGCAGAGGTCCCTGTTGCCATAGATGAGGATTTAGATAAGGTTGTTGACTATCCTGTAACCATAGATGGTACAAGCTATAACATTACTTGCGTATCCATGGGAAATCCACACTGTATTACATATGTGGAGGACACAGATACATTTCCGCTAGAGGAGATTGGACCGAAGTTTGAGTCTAGTGCGTTATTCCCAAGAAGAGTTAATGCGGAATTTGTTCAGGTGGTAAGCAGAGACTATCTTAAGATGCGTGTGTGGGAGAGAGGCTCAGGAGAAACACTTGCCTGTGGTACAGGTACCTGCGCAACAGTTGTGGCAAGTATATTAAATGGTCTTACAGCGAATGAGGTTACAGTTAGACTCCTTGGGGGAGAGCTTATTATTAAGTGGGATAGAGAAACTAATCTGGTATATATGACAGGACCTGCTAAGGTTGTGTTTGATGGAGTTATAGAGATATAAGGAATTGTGGGGGAGAATAATATGAGGAGACAATTGTTTGAAAAAGTGAAGTGTTGCGTTGCGGTATTAGCAACGGCAGGGCTGATAATGGGCTCATTTGCCGATGGCACAATAAATACATATGCTACAGAATTGGCTACGCCAACAGAGGCAACACCAATTGATGCGACAACTATAGATGAGGCTACAGAGGAAATGACGACAGAGAAAGTAATAGAAGGAACTGAGGATGTGGTATCTGAAGAGACAACTCAGGAACTGGTGGATACAGGCTCATTGCTTCGTGATGTAAAGCCGGGAGAGCCAAGCATTACATATGCAGTACACTGTCAGGATTATGGCTGGATGACCCCGGTTTCTAATGGTGCTATGGCAGGAACCAGTGGACAGGCGAAGAGGCTAGAGGCAATCAGTATAACATTGAAGACTAATCAGGCAACAAATGATAAAGGAGAACCGTTAACAGGTGGAATAAAATACAGAACCCACGTACAGTATATCGGTTGGCAGGATTGGGTAAGTGCAGACTTAGATGGACAGGATATCAGCCTTCAAATAGATTCTGGCATTTACGGTGGTACTATGGGTATGTCAAGACGTTTGGAGGGCATACAGATAGAGCTTTATGGAGAACTGGCACAGTACTATGATGTATTGTATAGAACCCATGTACAGGATTATGGTTGGATGAATTATGTGTCCAATGGAAAGCTGTCCGGAACCACAGGTCAGTCAAAGCGTCTTGAAGCTATCGAAATAGCTCTTGTAAAGAAGAACACCCAGGTGTCTGCAAGCCTTACATATAAGGTGCATGCACAGGATTATGGCTGGATGAGTGAGGTAGCCCCTGCTCTTGGAGAGTATAATAATAATACAGTTGCAGGAACTACCGGTAAGTCAAAGCGTTTAGAGGCTATAGTGTTAAATCTCGATACAGTAGGAGTCACAGGAGATGTGGAGGTAAGTGCTCACGTGCAGGATATAGGCTGGATGACCCCGGTTAGTGGCGGACAGATATCCGGTACAGAGGGACGCTCTAAGAGAATGGAGGCTGTAACAATTAGATTAACAGGCTCTATAGCGGCTTACTATGACATATACTATAGAGTACATATACAGAATTTTGGATGGCTTGATTGGGCGGTTAATGGACAAAAGGCCGGAAGCCAGGGCTTGGGCTATCGAATGGAGGCTCTTCAGGTTGTGCTGGTTAAAAAGGGTTCGGCTGCTCCTGGAGCTACTACAAGACCATTCTATGACTTTGGAGCAGGAGATTGGACCATATTGCCGGGAGCTCTTTCTATAGAGGTTAACAAGCAGATGAATTGTATAACTGTATATAAGGGAAGTGTACCGATTAAAGCAATGGTGTGTTCTACAGGTAGCTATACACCTGTGGGAACCTTTAATCTAAAGTCAAAATGGAGATGGAAGGAACTGATACATGATGTGTATGGTCAGTATTCTTATCATATAACCGGAGATATATTATTCCACTCCGTACCATATGATGATCCTAATATCTATAAGCTTTTGACCAGCGAATACAACAAGTTAGGACAGACTGCATCAGCAGGCTGCATCAGACTTACAACGGCTGATGCAAAGTGGCTGTATGACAACTGTCCAAAGGGTACAAAAGTAAAAATATACAACAGCACAAATCCGGGACCTTTGGGTAAGCCAACGGCGCAAAAGATTCCGGCAGGACAGAACTGGGATCCAACAGACCCGGCTATTAAGTAGAAGATAAATTATAATTGGAGGCAATATGTATCTACAGGAGGAGAAGAAAAGATTTTTAGCTATAGCGGCTAATTTGATAATATTAGTATTTCAGGCTCGCTCCTTTGGATATGTGTGGTCAAATTGCTATGACAGCCCATATTTCTTTAGAGGAGATTATGTGGTTATAGGATTATATATGGCATTTGTGTATCTGATTACTAAAGGCTTCAATGGATATAAGCTAAATTATATGAGGATAGGTCAGCTTTGTGTATCCCATGTAATAGCGATTTGTTTAGGTGGTGCGATTGCTTATGCATTTATCTGTATGGCGTTAAACGAGTATGAGAGTGCTATGCCTATACTTGTTATGGTAGGTGTGCAGGTATTGTTTGTTGTGGTTTGGTTGATTGTTGTTAGAGCAATTCAAACCTATTTGTACCCTCCAAGACGAATGGCAACGGTTTATGGAAATTATCCTCCGGATAATTTCCTGGAAAAGCTAAATAAGGGAAGTAATAGATATCATATTTCACTTATGTGTAGCTGCCAGGAGGGCTTTGAGAGTATTTGTGAGAAGATTGATGATTGTGAGGGAGTAATTCTTTATGATTTATCCTCAGAGATTCGCAACCAGATTATTAAGCATTGCTATCAAAAGAATATAAGAATATATGTGGTTCCTAAGATTACGGATATTATTATGAGGGAGTCAGAGGAGCTTTATCTGGTGGATACACCATTGTTTTTATCTCGAGCACAGGGACTGCATCTTGACCAGCGCATAGTGAAGCGCATGATGGATATAGTTGTATCAGCTTTGGGAATTATCTTATTATCACCGGTTATGCTGGTAACAGCCATTGCCATAAAGCTTTATGACAGGGGACCGGTTTTATACAAGCAAACCAGATATACTTTGGACAAAAAAACATTTACTATATACAAGTTTAGAAGTATGGAAATGGATGCAGAGCGAAAAGGCGCTCAGCTGGCTCGCAAGGGGGATTTAAGAATTACTCCTATAGGAAGGATTATAAGACGGGCTCATATAGACGAACTTCCACAGCTTTTTAATGTGCTAAAGGGAGATATGTCTATGGTGGGACCTAGGCCGGAGAGACCGGAGATTTTTGAAAAGTATTCAAAGTCTATACCGGAGTTTGAGTTTAGATTAAAGTGCAAGGCGGGAATAACCGGATATGCACAGGTTCATGGAAAGTACAACACCACGCCTATAGATAAGCTTAAGTTGGATTTGTTATATATCGAAAGATATTCATTTTGGTTAGATATTAAGCTAATGTTACTAACCTTTGGAATATTGTTGTCCAAGGATAGTACAGAGGGGATAGAGTCAGATCAGGTTACGGCTCTAAGTAGGGAGGAAAAATAGATGAATGTGGCCATAATTATAGCTGGCGGTGTCGGAAGTCGTATGGGACACGATATACCGAAACAGTTTATGTTAGTAGAGGGTAAACCGGTGCTACTATACACTCTGGAGAATTTTCAGAATCATCCTATGATAGATGCCATAGAGGTTGTATGTATAGATGGCTGGCAGCAGGATTTGCAAAAATATATAGAGGAATACAATATAGATAAGGTTAGATGGGTAATAACCGGTGGTGCTACAGCACAGGAATCCATACGAAATGGTGTGGAGAATTTGAAAGATGTGCTTAAAAAGGATGATACAGTTATTGTTCATGATGGAATACGACCTCTGGTTGATATAGATGTACTTACGGATGTAATTGAAACCTGTAAGAAGTATGGCAATGGTGTTACTTCCCTGCCATACAATGAGCAGATTTTTGTTGTGGATGATGAGTATTCTACCACAAGCTATATTCCAAGGGAAACGCTAAGAAGAGTGTCAACACCTCAGGCATATAGGTTTGATAAGCTTTGTTGGGCATATGATAAGGCGTTTAGAGAAGAAATAGGTATATACGGTTCCTCATATACCAACACTATGATGGTGGAGTTAGGAGAGAGATTGTATTTTGCAAAGGGGTCAGATAAGAATATAAAGCTTACCACCCCTGATGATTTGGAGATATTTAAGGGTTACTTAAAGGGTAAAATGTAAGGAGCTTGTATGACAGGAATTAAGGAGCTATATCAGTATCGGGATTTATTTTGCGAGCTGGTTAGAAAGGGCATAAGATTAAAATATAGACGTTCCTATCTGGGAGTTGTTTGGTCTATGATAGAGCCACTCCTGACCATGATAGTACTTACCGTTGTGTTTGGAACATTGCTGGGACATCATGAGAAAACATTTCCAGTGTATATTCTATCAGGAAGACTGATATATACTCTTTTTTCTCAGTCTACCACAGGAGCATTAAAGTCTATTAGACAAAATGAAGGGTTGATAAAGAAGGTTTTCGTACCTAAGCTATTATATCCGTTGTCTTCGGTTGCGTTTAATTATGTGTTATTCCTTATATCGTTGGTGGTGCTGGCTGGGGTGTCACTGGTGTTGGGAGTATATCCTACCATTAAAATGTTAATGGCCATATTGCCACTTATAGTGTTGTTTTTTATGTCTGTGGGAGTAGGATTGATACTATCCACACTAGGTTCATTTTTTAGAGATTTGGAATATCTTTGGAATGTGGGATTAATGCTTGTAATGTATGCAAGCGCAATATTTTATTACCCGGATGCCATATTGGAAAGTAAAGTAAGTTGGATACTAAGCTACAATCCATTGTTTTGTGTTATATCCAACTTTAGAAGCTGCATATTTGGAGAGAGTATGGATATGACAATGCTTGGATATTCTGCAGGATTTGCTATGACAGTGTTAGTTGTAGGATATATTATATTTGAGAAAAACAAGAATAAATTTATATTACACCTATAGGAAAGAGATAGGACTAAATGAGCGATAAAGTAACAGAGGCAATTAAATTAGAGAATGTGACCATGAGCTTTAATCTACACAAGGAAAAGCTGGATAGTGTGAAGGAATACGTGCTGGGCTTGGTGAAGGGTAAGACCAAGAAGCAAATGTTTAATGCCTTATCAGATATTAGTTTTTCAGTAAACAAAGGTGATAGAGTAGGTGTTTTGGGACTGAATGGAGCCGGAAAATCCACACTTATGAAGGTAATCGCCGGTGTGTATGAGCCTACGTCAGGCAATGTTTATAAGGAAGGTGTTGTTGCGCCTATGATAGAGCTTGGTGCAGGCTTTGATGTTCAGTATACCGGTGCAGAAAATATATATTTATATGGTTCGGTGCTTGGTCATTCAAGAAAGGATATGCAGCAGCGTTTTGATGAGATAGTTGAGTTTTCGGAGCTTAAAGAATTTATTGATGTGCCACTAAAGAACTATTCATCAGGTATGAGAGCAAGGCTGGGATTTGCTATTGCTACTGTGGTAAAGCCGGATATTTTAATTCTTGATGAGGTGCTTTCTGTTGGCGATGCAAAATTCAAGAAAAAAAGTGAGGCAAAGCTTATGTCTATGATGGATGAGCAAACTACAGTGATTTTTGTGTCCCATAATCTGGCACAGGTAAGAAGAATATGCAATAAAGCTATGATATTGGAAAAGGGTAGATTGATTGCTTATGGGGATATTGATGAGATTGCAACCAGATATGAGGAGATGACTAAGTGATGAGTAATATAAGAATGGTATTTAAGATGCTATGCCAGCATATTATTTTCCCTTTTGTATACTTTGTAAATAGATTCAGACCTATAGATAAAAAGCTGGTAATACTGGCTGATGCTCATCATGATGGCTGTCCGGAGCATATGAGCTACCTAAGAGCAAAACTGATGGAGACTGACCTTAAGGTAGAGGAATGCTTCTTTAATATTTATACAATAGGCAAGTGGGAAGCCTTCAAGCAGATGGTTAGCTTTATGGCAAAATACCCAACAGCATCTACAGTCGTGGTATGTGATTATTTTTTGCCGGTGGCATCCTGCAATAAAAAGAAGAAAACAAAGGTTGTTCAGCTTTGGCATGGATGTGGGGCCTTTAAAAAATTTGGATATAATTCAAAGGAAGATATTCCTGAAGGCTATCACGGTAATGTTCATAAGAATTATTCTATGGTTACGGTCAGTGGGGAGGCAGCGGTTAAGCCTTTTGAAACTGCCATGATACTTGGAGCTGACAACGTTATAAAGCCAATGGGTGTAAGTTTTACTGATCGACTTTATGATGAAAACTATATTGGACTTTGCAAGGATAAGTTTCGATTTGAACATCCTGATGCTTCAGGCAAGCAGGTTATATTGTGGGCGCCGACCTTTAGAGGTAACGCCAAAAAGAAAAAGGATGAGATAAATGTTACACCGGGCGAGGCTTATGTTAATTTATTAGCGCAGGATGACAGATATTACCTTATAAAAAGCTTACATCCGCACCTGCACAAGCAGGGAACTATGACTACCGGAGAACTGCTTTGCTGTGCTGACTTGCTTATTACAGATTATTCATCAGTGTTTTTTGAGTATTTGCTGATGGACAAGCCTATTATATTCTTTGCTCCTGATTATGATGTATATTCTGCGGGCAGAGGCTTTTATTTGGATTATAAGACATTGCCGGGAGTGGTTCTTACCTTGGATACTGATTTGAGACCACACGTAGAGGAAGCTTTGGAGAATGATGAGTATTCTGAGACAAGAGCAGAGTATAGGGATAGGTATATGGCTGCTTGTGATGGCTGCGCAACGAAGAGGATAGTTGATTATATAATTGGATAAGAATTAAGATAATTAAATTATTGATATTTGCGGTTGTTTTAGCTATACTTAGTCGGATTGCAAAATATTATACAGAGGTTAAGTATTATGAATAAATTTATAGTGGGTTTTCTTTTGCCCCTTTGGTACAGACTTTGTTGTTTCTGTAGAGTAAAAAATAATATTCTTTTTATTGTAATCAAAGGAGATAAGCTCCCATCTGATTTCAATGTAATTAAAAAACGTATAAAGAAGGATGATGAGTTAAAATCATATAAGAGAATATATCACTACTTTACATTAGGTCGAGGTACAAAGCTTAAATATGGAAGTAGATGTTTTTCTTTGATGCCGAAGCTTGCAAGGGCAAAGTATGTTTTTGTGAGTGATGGAAGTAATGTGATATCCTCTTTGAGGCTTAGAAAGGGTACAAAGCTGATTCAAACCTGGCATGGCTGTGGAGCTTTGAAGAAGTTTGGTAAGGACGTTGATTGTGATAAACAGTATTTTAAAAATGAGGATGTAGTAACCTTAAGTAGTGAAAATGTTGTGCCTGCTGTAAGACAAGCTATGGTGCTTGATGAGAGTGTGATGTTTTCCATCGGTGTTCCTCATACAGATATTTTTTATAGTAAGACTTTTGAGAAGCATTGTCAGCAGCTGAAAGATGAACTTTTAGCAGGCAGAAATAAGAAGATTGTGTTATATGCTCCAACCTTTAGAGGAGATGTGAATGCTCCGAAGGATGCAAGTGGTCTCAATCTTGATATAATGTATAAGCATTTGAATCAGGAATATATTGTAATTAGTAAACTGCATCCATTGCTTAGACCAGTGAAGAAGAGTTATAGACATAGAGATTTCTACTATGATGTGGGAAGTGTATGGTCTATCGAGGAGGCATTAATGGTATGCGATATACTTGTGACAGACTACTCTTCCATAATTTTTGATTATTCATTGCTTAATAAACCGGCTATTTTTTACGCATATGATTTGGCAGAATACAAGGAACAGGTGGGCTTTTATTTGGATTATGAGAGTGAGATGCCTGGTGCCATTTGCAACAGTACAATGGAAGTTATTAAGGAGATTAAAAATGGTTCATTTGATGTAGGAAAGATGAAGTCGTTTAGGGAAAAGTATATGGATGCCTGTGATGGTCATTCCACAGAAAGATTGGTGGAGATTATGAAAAACTCTTAAACCTGTAATTGGAGATGATAAAATGCGTAGTATTAAGGAGAATCCAATATATGTATTCGTGAGAAAACGACATTGGAAGATAAGCAAAATGCTTAGAAATCCGTTAATTCAGATATATAGATTTTGTATCTTAAAAATTCTTTATCCAACTGTGTATAAGATAAATGCAAAAAAGCCTCTCAAGGAAGATAAAGTTGTTTTTGTTGAAATAAGAATATCAGAGCTTAGCAATAGCTTCTCTTTGATACATAAGGAATTGACAGAAGGCTACAAATACGATATACACTTGCATTTTTTACGTGTTGGGTTTGTATCGCGTAGGGAACAAATTAAGCTGGCCACAAAAATGGTTAGTGACATAAGTGATGCAAAGTATGTAATTTTAAATGAAGGTTCAGGTGTTATTGGAAGTCTTCCGATTCGACAGGATACAATAGTTCTCCAAACGTGGCACGGATGTGGAGCATTTAAAAAGTTTGGTATGAGCACAGCAGATTTGATTTTTGGAGATGATCGAAAAAACCAAGAGAAATATCCGGTTCACAAGAACTATACATATGTTACTGTAAGCTCTCCTGAGGTAGTATGGGCGTATGAGGATGCTATGCCCAGCATAAAAGGTAAATCTATAGTAAAACCTGTAGGTGTTTCAAGAACAGATATTTTCTATGATGAGGAAGCAAAAACTAAGGCTTATAATAGAATATATGAATTGGTGCCGGAGGCAAAGGGAAAGAAGATTATAATGTATGCACCAACCTTTAGAGGAAGGGTGGTTAATGCCAAGACATCACATGAATTAGATGTTGCATATATGCACAAATATTTAAAGGATGATTATGTTGTAATTTATAAACATCATCCGGTGGTAAAAAAGAGACCGGAAATACCAGAAAATCTGGAACACTTCGCATACGACTTAACAGATGATATTAGTATTGAGGATCTAATTATGGTAAGTGATATATGTATATCGGATTATTCGTCTTTGGTTTTTGAATATTCGCTATTTGAAAGACCTATGATATTCTTTGCTTATGATTTGGATGATTATTACGATTGGAGAGGCTTTTATTACGATTATTATGAATTTGCTCCGGGACCTATATTTTCAAATACTAATGATATAGTAAAATATATAAATGGTATATCGAAGAATTTTGATAAGCAAAAGGTTATAGATTTTAAAAATAAGTTCATGAGTGCCTGTGATGGTCATGCCACAGAGCGAATTATGAAAATGACATTTAAAGAAGATTTGGATAGGTATAGAAGGTAGGAGAAAAAGATGATTTCTATTGTTATTCCAGTATACAATGCAGGTAGATATTTGATGAGAGCAGTTGATTCGGCCATAATGCAGGAGGGTGTGGAGAAAGAGATTATCATAATTGATGATTGCTCCACTGATGATGGCATAAGTGGCTTGGTCAACTTTATGAAGAATGAGTATGGACTGCAGGTTAATCCGCTTTCCGGTATAAGCTTGCAGAGCGGTATGGATTCTGTTTTGGCAGGTATGATAACCGGTGCTAAGATGACAGATAACAGCGAGGTTGCAAGTGGAACAAAGATATACATTTATAGAAACAGGGAGAACAAGGGTGTAAGCTATACCCGAAATGCGGGAGTTTTCCTTGCAAAAGGAGAGTATATCGCATATTTGGATGGAGATGACTGGTGGGATAATAACAAGCTTGCTATACAGCTTAAGGCAATGGAGAAGGACGGGACAGTTCTATGTTGTACCGCCAGAGCATTATTTAATGAAAAGGAGATAGGTTGGGACAGAATTATTGGAGTTCCAAGAAAAATCACCCTAAAACATCTAGAGAAGACAAATTATATCAGCTGCTCATCAGTGCTTATGAAAAGAGAGGTAGCCCTTGATTATCCTATGAAGCACGATGATGCCCATGAGGATTACCTGACTTGGTTAAAGCTCCTTAAGGACTATAAGTTTGTTACAGGTGTGGATCAGCCACTGCTTAAGTATAGGATGAATAAGAGAGGTAAATCAGCCAAGAAACTCAAGTCCGCTGCTATGACATATAGGACATTCAGGTATGCGGGATATGAGAAAAAGAAAGCTATTTTTATGATGTTTTCTTATATGTTTTATGGAGTGAAAAAGTATTTAGGATAAGACAGGACAACCCTATTGTCAAAATCTGAATTTAATATTATAATCACACTATGTATGCATTTAAGGAGGAAGAAAATGAGAACATATTTAGTAACAGGTGGAGCTGGCTTTATCGGCTCAAATTATATTCACTATATGTTTAAGAAGTATGATAACGAGATTAGAATTATCAATGTAGATGCACTTACTTATGCAGGTAACCTTGAGAACTTAAAGGATGTTGAGAATAGAGACAACTATACATTTGTTAAGGCTGATATCTGTGATAAGGAGGCTATCGCAAAGGTTTTCGCAGAGAATGATATCGACAGAGTAGTGCACTTTGCAGCTGAGTCACATGTTGACAGAAGTATCCGTAACCCAGAGGTTTTCGTGCAGACTAACGTGCTTGGTACAGCAGTTATGCTTAACTGTGCAAAGGCAGCTTGGGAGCTTCCAGACGGTACATTTAAGGAGGGAAAGAAGTTCCTTCACGTATCAACAGATGAGGTATACGGTTCACTTCCGGATGATCCAAATGCTTACTTCTATGAGACAACACCATATGACCCACATAGCCCATATTCAGCTAGTAAGGCGTCAAGCGATATGCTTGTAAAGGCTTATATGGACACATATAAGTTCCCTGCAAATATTACTAACTGCAGTAACAACTATGGTCCTTACCAGTTCCCTGAGAAGCTTATACCACTTATTATCAATAATGCACTTCAGGGTAAGAAGCTTCCTGTATACGGTGATGGTAAGAATGTTCGTGACTGGCTCTATGTAGAGGATCACGCTAAGGGAATCGATATGGTTCAGGAGCAGGGTAAGTTATTTGAGACCTACAACATCGGTGGTCACAACGAGAAGCAGAATATCGAGATTATTCATATAATTATCGATACACTTCAGGAGATGCTTCCAGAGGGAGACCCAAGAAAGGCTCTTGTATCAAGAGACTTAATCACATACGTTGAGGACAGAAAGGGTCACGACAGAAGATATGCTATCGCTCCGGATAAGATTAAGGCAGAGGTAGGCTGGTTCCCAGAGACTATGTTCGCAGAGGGTATCAAGAAGACTATTGCCTGGTTCTTCGAGAACGAGGAGTGGATGAAGAACGTAACCAGTGGAGATTATCAGAAATATTATTCAGAGATGTATTCATAAAAGGAGAAAAACAATCTATGAAGGGAATTATTCTTGCGGGTGGTTCAGGTACAAGACTGTATCCACTTACTAAGGCAGTATCAAAGCAGATTATGCCTGTATATGACAAGCCTATGATATATTACCCACTTTCAACTTTGATGTTAGCGGGAATAAGAGAGGTATTGATTATTTCAACACCTAGAGATTTACCTGTATTTGAAGAGCTTTTCGGCACAGGAGAGCAGCTTGGTATGAAGTTTTCATATGCTGTTCAGGAGGTGCCTAGAGGACTTGCAGATGCATTTATTATCGGTGAGGAGTTTATCGGTGACGACAGTGTTGCCCTTGTATTAGGAGATAACATCTTCTACGGACAGAGCTTCTCTAAGGTTCTTAGAAATGCAGCTTCAAGAGATAAGGGAGCTACAATCTTTGGATACTACGTTAAGGATCCGAGAGAGTACGGAGTAGTAGAGTTTGATGAGAACGGTAAGGCGCTTTCCATCGAGGAAAAGCCGGAGAATCCAAAGTCAAATTATGCGGTACCGGGACTTTACTTCTATGACAATGATGTAGTAGAGATAGCTAAGAATGTTAAGCCATCAGCCAGAGGCGAGATAGAGATAACAAGTATTAACAATGAGTACCTCAACAGAGGAACACTTATGGTTGAGACATTAGGTAGAGGCTTTGCTTGGCTTGACACAGGTAACCACGATATGCTTCTTGATGCAGCAGATTTCGTAGCTGCCTTCCAGAAGAGACAGGGACTTTATATCTCATGTATAGAGGAGATAGCTTATAAGAGAGGCTTTATCGATAGAGACCAGCTTCTTAAGCTTGCTGAGCCACTTATGAAGACTGCCTATGGTCAGTATCTCGTTGACGTGGCTAACGGATTATAAAATTAAAAGAATGGATATGAGCCTACAGCTCATATCCATTCTTTTTTAATAACTCTCTTGCGGTGTCTATAGAATCCACACCTTCTTTATTCTTAACGGGAGCAAATTCCTTCTCTCTATCCACTTCAAATACCAGACAGTCATCCATCTCGTGTATTAAGTCAAGTGCAAGAGTTTCGAATTTCAATCCGTTAGGTTCTGTTGGATTGATTAACTCACCATTTTCATCTATATAAGGAACAACTTTTTTAACCACGTGAAGAGGCATCTTATTATCTAAGGTTTCCTTAAGTCTGCTTATAGGGAAGAGGTAGTTAAGTGTAACTCCGAATCCATAAGCCAGAGAGCCATCCTCGCTTGTCTGGTATCTCATCTCCTCTGAAAGCTCATAGTATTCTATAATATGTGGCTTCCCGTTTTCCTTACAGATTGCCCCGACCTTCTCCTCAGGGAAGGCTTTTCTTACAACCTTAGAACCACACATCTTGCCGGATTCTATGGTTGCGCCCAGGAAAACAGGATCTGCAATTCCTTGGAGAACATTGTCCACAGCGAATACATTTATCCATTCTATGGAGCTGTTAAATATTTCCTTCAATAATCCTGCTCTGTTCATGGAACTAAACCAGCCACCATTTCCGTTTGGTGATAGTGCCATAGAACAAGGCGAGTTCATTAATACTTTACCATCAAAGTCTGTTGCAGGGTTAAGCTCCTGCACAAAGAAGTGAATATAATCCGGATTGTAACCGAAGTAATCATGCTCCTTGAAGAAGCTTGTAGTGTCATTATAATTGATATCACTGGTCATAATGTACATATGAATCCAAGCGTCGGCTTCCTTAACCACCTTAAGAGTGTGACTCATAAGAAGGCTAAATATAGAAAGCTCGCGGTTAATACCCATATTAAAGCAACCCTTTGGTTTGTCGTGTCCCAGTCTGGTTCCCTGTCCACCAGCTAATAAAAGCAGACATAGCTTGCCATCCTGAATAGCTTTTATTCCGGTTGCCTTGTAGCTGTCATAAGCTTTGTTTATAGAATCTATGGACAGAGCGCCGATAGGTTCTATAACGGAAGTATCGTTATTTTTCTTTTCGTTAATAGAGTCCAGAAAGCTCCAGTCCACATCCATAACCTGCTGATAAAGTGTAGCTTTTTCTTCATCATTAAGTGCGTCATAGTATTTTAGTATATGCTCCTGATTTAACCCCTTTAAATGCTGTAATAGTTTTTCCTTCATATTCATCCCCGCTTATTATATGTTTTTTATGTGTTTTCTTATCCTTAGGGTGTCCTTAAACACCTTTACAATAGTCTTAAATGTCATACGAGACTTTTCTCTGCGTTCCCTACAGAATTCCAAGGTAATTGGCATCTCGATTATTTTATAGCCCTTTTTGCTGGCAGTTGCCAGAATCTCAATGTCAAATGCAAAGCCGGTTGTGGTAAGATTCTCGCATATAGGCTTTATAACTTCTGCTTTGAAAAGCTTTATACCGGTTTGAGTGTCCTTAATATTTAGCTTAAACATAAGCTTAAGCATAATATAGTACCCAAAGCTCATAATTCTTCTAATCAGCGGATAGTGAAGCTTAGAGTCCTTGTGAAGCTTAGAACCTATGGCTATATGACTGTCAGATGACTTAAGTGTATTCAAAAAGTCCTTAAGCATAATAGGTGGAAGCTCTAAGTCTGAATCTAAAAACGCGATGTAATCACCCTGGGCGTACTTTACACCTTCCTTGATGGCCCCGCCCTTACCCTTGTTTGAAGGGTAGGATACAAACTCAATGTGAGAGTCTTCCTTGGCCGCTTTACGAATTTCTTCGTCTGTAGCATCCTTGCTTCCATCATTTACCGCGATGATTTTAAAGTCATGGTGAAAGCCTGATACAATACTTGAGGCTTTCAGCAGATTCTCTTTGATATGCTCTGCTTCATTGTAGGCAGGCATAACAATTACAAGCTCACTTCTTTTATTAAAATCTTTAATTGATGTTGATATTTCTTCTGTCATTATGTTACTCCTAAAATAAAAGGTTGTCATATTAATGCATGTTATGTCTGAGAACGTATAATATGCCAACAACTTAACAGTATAACATAGAAATAAGACATTTACAATGCTGCAAAGTGACTGAAATAAGGGGATTTATAAAGGACGGGGATGTTCAAAAATACATTTATAGGTTGTTTTTTTTAGTCGAATAATGTATTATATACAGATGAATGTTTGTAAACAGTGATTATTGTAAGTGTATTCCTACAGAAATTATAGGAATTATATGAAAGGATAGTTATGAGTAAGAAAAAGAAAAAGGATAAGAATCCTAATATAAAATGGGGAATAGCTCTTGTTGTAGAGATTTTTGTTTTGGTATTGATGATTTTAGGATACGGTGCATTCTGGGCAAATACCAAGTTGGATGCTATACAGTATGAGGAGATAGAGGAAGAAAAGATTGTAAAAAATGAGGGTGCAAACCAGGATCAGGCTGGATATAAGACCATAGCCTTGTTTGGTATAGATTCAAGAAGCACTGATGATATGATGGAGGGTAACCGAAGTGATACCATTATGATTGCAAGTATCAACCAGGAGACCTATGAGGTTAGAATAGTTTCTGTGTATAGAGATACAATGCTTGAGATAGCAGATGGAAGTGGACTTACTGCCAAGGTTAATGCAGCCTATTCTTATGGCGGACCAGAGCTTGCTATTAATACATTGAATGCGAACCTTGACCTTGAAATTACAGATTTTGTTACTGTTAATTTCCTTGCCCTCAGCAAGACCATAGATCACTTAGGTGGTATAGTAATACATGTTGAGGACAATGAGCTTCCTATGCTCAATGCATGTATTACTGAGCAGATAAACATTACAGGTATTTATTCAGAGGGAGTATTCACAACAGGAGATCTTCTTTTGAATGGTACTCAGGCAACCGGCTATGCAAGAATCAGAAGTACAGACCAGGGTGATATAACAAGAACTGAGAGACAAAGAGATGTATTGAACAAGATGCTAGCAAAGGCAAAAACAGCTGATGTTGAAACTCTCGAAAATATTATAGATGACGTTTTCCCAAATGTTTGTACAAGTATTTCAAAGGATGAGATGCTTGCTTTGGCTAAGGCGTTGCTAGAGTATGAAATGGGACCATCTGTGGGATTCCCATTGGCATATGTGCCTTATGACCATGAGACAAAGGGTTCTATACTTGTGCCTGCAGATTTAAATACAAACGTATCTGCACTTCATGAGTTTCTCTTTGGAACTACAAGCTATATGCCATCACAGTCAGTTCAGAATATAAGCGTTAAGCTTCAGACAGAGACTGGAATATGGGCTCAGGAGATTGATTTGGATTCTATCTTAAATGGACAATGATATTAAGCCTTCTAATCGTGCCGGATTAGAAGGCTTTTTCTTTGTTTTGGAGAGGTGGTTAAGAAATACAGAATTTTTGACGAAATATGCTGAAATTACTTATTTTTTGTATTGATTTTATTCTGTTTACAGTTTAATATGTAAACAGGGGGGAGTCTGGTTTTTTTAGAAAGGATGATTTTATGAAAAGAACTAGATGTAACAATGAAGGTTTTTCGCTTGTGGAACTTATAATAGTTATAGCTATTATGGCTATTTTAGCAGGCGCCATAGCACCAGCGTTAATTAGATACATTGATAAGGCCAGAGCTTCAAGAGCTACGGAAGAGGCTAGAACCATCGTTACAGCGGTGGAAACTGCCCTTGCAACTAAGGCGGGAGAGGATGCAGACTTTCAGATAGGAGCTACCTTTGTGACTAGTGATGGTACCAGTGTTCAATGTGGTCTTATTACAAATTGGATTTTAAGTAAGACACAGTCAGGAGACGAGTTTACGGACCAGGATCCGGAGTATGCGAATTATCTTATATCCAAAGAGATATTGGCTAACCTACAGTCCGAGGATTCCAATAATTATATGTTTTTCAATTTTACCGGAAGTGGAAATAATCCTATAGGTATGAGCTGTGGAGAATTCGCCAGCAGATATGAGGATTGTCCGGGAGTAATAATTGCATATGGTTCTAACGGAAAGGTAATAATGCTTGAGTACTATAATTATGGATGTCTAATTCATTATGAGAATAATGAGTATGAATTTATGGATGATCAGAATAGCTTTATATCATCCAGCAGATTACAGTAGGATAAAATATAAGAGGCGACAGAGCTTAATGTAAGCTTTGTCGCCTTTTTGATATTTTATGATGTTAGGTGATTTATATTTGGATAACTAGGAATACCGTCAACATAGCTTAACTGAACCTCTCCCATAACAAGAGGCTTCAGGTATGTGAGCATATCCTCTGTTACATCGTTTCCAGCTTCGTTTATCCATTCTCTAGGTACTGATTTGGCCTTGTTGGCGATGTCTATTACCGGTGAATGAGATATCTCATATGAGTATGGCTCATTGCTGGTTCTTCTTATGGTAGTCATAAACTCGCTGTTTCCGTTCTCAACAAATTTAACAGCCATAAGTCCAAGCTCAAATGCCTCATCAAGGTCTGACTTTGAAGCCATATGGGCAGCGCTTCTCTGGAGTACATTTATCTCCACTGATCTAACCTTAACTCCTACTCTAGAGCTTACAAGGTTCTCTAAATACTTTCCTGTTCCACTAAGCTGAGCGTGACCAAACTTGTCAGCCACGGCGCTTGTTGCAGATATATAATTACCGTCTTTGTCGTGTATTCCCTCAGAGACAGCTACGATAACATTTTTCTTATAAGGAAGAAGTCTCTTTATATCCTCTATGAACTCATCTTCATCGAAGTTGGTTTCCGGAAGATATATGAGGTGAGGAGCTTCGCTAAATTCTGTACGTGCTAAAGCTGATGCAGCAGTAAGCCAGCCTGCGTCACGTCCCATAATTTCAACTATAAGCACACTTTCTATGTCATAAATATATGTGTCATAAGCCATCTCTCGCATAGATGTGGCGATGTACTTAGCGGCAGAACCAAAGCCGGGAGTGTGGTCGGTTACCACCAGATCGTTATCTATGGTCTTTGGAATACCTGCGATTTTGATATCACTTCCTATCTTCTTTGCATACTGTGAAAGCTTGTCTACTGTATCCATAGAATCATTTCCACCGATGTAGAAGAAGGCTCCTATGTTCATTTCCTCAAAACAATCAAATATGGCATCATAGGTATCCTTGCCATCTTCCATATTTGGAAGCTTAAATCGGCATGAACCAAGATACATGGCTGGTGACTTGGCAAGCTCTTGGATAAATTTGCTGCTGCTTTGAGTAAGGTCTAAGAATTCCCCCTTAAGTACACCCTGAATTCCGTGAACAGATCCATATATTTTGTCAAACTTCTCGCTTTTTATAACCCCATCTATAACACCTGCTAAGGATGCGTTTATGGCAACGGTTGGCCCGCCTGACTGGGCTACTATACAATTCTTCATAAATAAGTACCTCGTATAAAATATATTTGTGACTGTTTAATATCTGCGACAGAACGCAGATGTTCTTTAAATCCGTTATAGAATATCACATGATGGTTTATTTTTCTATAATAAACTACAAATTAAGTTGTTTATTTTTGTAAAAAATTTCACAATTTTAAAGGGTATAATTTCTTGTAAAATACATAGAATTATTATATAATTAACTTACTTAATTAAGTACCTACATATATCTGGGATGAGCGATATGACTTGGCCACATGATCCTACAGGACTTAATAGGGAATCCTATATTTGTAAGCAGATGTCAGGCCTCCTTTGTCAGTGGAAGGCAGAAACTTACGTGCGGACACCCACCTAGCATAAGCTAGGAGTCATACGCCAAGAGACGCCATTCTGGATATATATTTTTTGTCTATTTTTCAAAAAAATCGCTGAAATCTTATCCTTTACCGCTTTACCTTGTTGACACAAAAATTTGTATATGAGATAATACACGAAGTATTTTTTATTTGGAGGACGAGAAATGTATAGTTTTGATGAAGTATTATCTTTAGACCCTGAAGTAGCAGAGGCTATGAATGCTGAGATAGCTAGACAGAACGATAATATCGAGCTTATCGCTTCTGAGAATATTGTATCAAAGGCTGTTATGGCAGCTATGGGAAGCCCACTTACTAACAAGTATGCTGAAGGATATCCAGGAAAGAGATATTATGGCGGATGTGAGCATGTGGATGTAGTAGAGGATCTTGCCAGAGAGAGAGCTAAGGAGCTTTTCGGATGTGAGTATGTAAATGTACAGCCACACTCAGGTGCTCAGGCTAATATGGCAGTATTCTTCGCTATTATGGAGCCAGGCGACACATTTATGGGTATGAACTTAGCTCATGGTGGTCACCTTACTCATGGTTCACCTGTAAATATGTCAGGTAAGTATTTCAACATCGTGCCTTATGGTGTAAATGATGATGGATTTATAGATTATGATGAGGTTGAGAGAATTGCAAAAGAGTGTAAGCCAAAGCTTATCGTAGCAGGTGCTTCAGCTTATGCAAGAGCTATTGATTTCAAGAGATTTAGAGAGATTGCAGATTCTGTTGGTGCTGTTCTTATGGTAGATATGGCTCATATCGCAGGTCTTGTTGCTGCAGGACAGCACGAGAGCCCAATTCCATATGCTCACGTTACAACAACAACTACTCATAAGACATTAAGAGGACCACGTGGTGGTATGATTCTTTCAAGCAATGAGGTTAACGAGAAGTACAACTTCAATAAGGCAGTGTTCCCAGGAATTCAGGGTGGCCCACTTATGCATGTTATAGCTGCAAAGGCTGTTTGCTTTAAGGAGGCTCTTTCAGATGAGTATAAGGCATATCAGGCACAGGTTGTTAAGAATGCAGCGGCTCTTTCAAAGGCACTTATTGAGAGAGGATTCAATATAGTTTCAGGCGGTACTGACAATCACCTTATGCTTGTAGATTTACAGAACCTTGACTTAACCGGTAAGGAGGTTGAGAAGCTTCTTGACTCAGTACATATTACATGTAATAAGAACACAGTTCCAAATGATCCTAAGTCACCATTCGTAACCAGCGGTATCAGACTTGGTACACCTGCTATTACAACAAGAGGTGCTAAGGAAGAGGATATGATTACAATCGCAGACGCTATTAAGGCTGCTGTTATAGATAAGGATAATGATAAGGCTATGGCTTTAGTTAAGAGCATAACTGATAAGTATCCTTTATATGCATAATTAGATTTTTATCAAAAAGGCTGCCTGTTAAACATGCAGCCTTTTAGTTTTATAATTGTTTGCTGTTTAAACCGCAGGTTTAAGGAAATTAGTGATTTGTTTGGTTATAATAGATTGTAGCAAATAATTATTATAGTAGGAGATAATATGAAGGTCAGAAATTCAAACAATAAGAATACAGAAAAAAACATTTACAATTATAATAAAGAGAATTCTGATAATGGAAGTAATAATGGCGCTCAAGGAACCGATAATAGGGGTGACAATGGCGAAAAGCCTAACGGCAATAAAAAGAAAACCAACTGGATTATGCTCTTTTTAGCACTTGCTTTAACACTTGTTTTTTGGCAGTCCTTTAATTCCTTTATGAAGGCAGGAGAGGAAGAGATACCATATAGTCAGTTCTTAGAGATGCTTGATGATGGCAATGTAAGGGAAGTAGAGATATATGGTAATGAGATAGTGTTTAAACCGGTTAAGGAGACTAATTCCGCGCAGATAACCACCTACAGAGTAGTCAGAGCAGATGATTTTAGTATTGTGGACAGGCTCCATGAGGCGGGAGTGGAATTTGAGCAGATAGATGAGGGAGGAGCGGCTTTCCTTTATGAGATTCTTTCCTTTGTAATAATGATAGGCGGATTCTATCTGTTAATGATGCTTATTATGCGAAATGCCACTAAGAGTGGTTTGCTGGGTAAGAGTCATGCTAAGATGTATGACGTGGAGGAAACCACAGGTGTAACCTTTGAGGATGTGGCTGGTCAGGAGGAGGCTAAGGAATCCTTAACAGAGCTGGTAGACTTTCTTCACAAGCCTGAGAAGTATGTGGAGATAGGCGCCAAGCTTCCAAGAGGAGCTCTTCTTGTAGGACCTCCGGGAACAGGTAAGACCTTGCTGGCTAAAGCTGTGGCAGGAGAGGCCAAGGTTCCCTTTTTCTCATTGTCAGGCTCTGAGTTTGTAGAGCTATATGTTGGTATGGGAGCTAAGAGAGTCAGAGATTTGTTCAAGAAGGCAAATGATATGTCTCCTTGTATTATATTTATCGATGAGATAGATGCTATAGGAAGAAGCAGAGATACCAGACATTCAGGTGGAGATTCTGAGAGAGAGCAGACCTTGAATCAGATGTTAGCGGAGATGGATGGTTTTGACAGTACTAAGGGTATAGTTGTTCTTGCAGCCACAAACAGACCTGAGGTTTTGGACAAGGCGCTTTTGAGACCGGGAAGATTTGACAGAAGAATAGTTGTGTCTAAGCCTGATGTGAAGGGTAGAATAGACACTCTTAAGGTACACGCCAAGAATGTTAAGATGGATGAATCTGTTGATTTCAAGGAGCTTGCATTAGCTACTGCAGGTGCAGTTGGAGCAGATCTTGCCAACATTATTAATGAGGGTGCTCTTATGGCGGTTAGAAAGGGAAGAGAGTTCGTTTCCCAGAAGGATTTGCTTGAGTCTGTTGAGGTGGTATTTGCAGGTAAGGAGAAGAAGGAGAAGCTACTCACTCCAAAGGAGAAAAAGATTGTGGCATACCATGAGGTTGGTCACGCCTTGGTGGCAGCTTTACAGAAAAACACTCTTCCTATACAGAGAATCACAATAGTACCAAGAACCTCAGGAGCTCTTGGGTATGTGTGGCAGGTTCCAGAGGAGGAAAAACAGCTGGAAAGTAAGGTTGAGCTTTTAGAAGAGATAGTAATATGTCTTGCAGGTCGAGCTGCAGAGGAGCTTAAATTTGATTCCGTTACTACCGGTGCCTCAAATGATATCGAAAAGGCTACAAGTATAGCCAGAACTATGGTTACTATGTACGGTATGTCAGACAAATTCGGTATGGTTCAGTTAGAGGGAGTTACAGGAGAGTACTTGGATAGAAGAAGAGTTCTAAACTGCTCATCAGAGACAGAGACCTTAGTTGATGCTGAGGTTAAGAATATGATAAAGGAATCATACGAGAAGGCTCTTTCCCTGCTTAAGGATAATGTGTCAACATTGGATGCCATAGCAGAGGTTCTTATAGAGAAGGAGAACTTGTCAGGACAGGAGTTTATGGAGCTTTTTGAAAAGCATCAGGACAGAAAGCTTAAGGGAGCAGAGAATGTTATAAATTTAGATGAGGAATAATATATGGAATACAATTTTTTTGCAACTATTTCCAGAATGAAGTATATAGAGAGATGGGCGCTTATGCGCAACACAAGACCTGAGAACCTGTCTGAACACAGTATGGATGTCAGTATGATAGCACATGCTCTGTGTGTGATAGGTAATGTTAGATATGGTAAGAGTCTCAATGAGGAAAAGGCGGCTCTTATGGGTCTGTATCATGATGCCACTGAGATTATAACCGGAGATATGCCAACTCCGATTAAGTACTATAACAGTAGTATAAAGGAGAGCTTCAAGGCTATAGAGGAGGATGCCAAGCATTCTCTCTTAAAGCAGCTTCCTGAGGATATGAAGGGTTACTATGAGAAGCTTTTCTTTAAATCACCTGAGCTTAGCTATGAGTGGAAGCTGGTAAAGGCAGCAGATAAGCTGTCAGCTCTCATAAAATGTATGGAAGAGGAGAAAACCGGCAATAAGGAGTTTGTAAAGGCTAAGGAAGCAACTGCCGAAAAGGTAGACAAGCTAAGCGAGGAATACCCTGAGGTGAAGGATTTTGTGAAGGAGTTCCTGGGAGCTTACAGCAAGACATTAGATGAACTAAATTAAATGAAATATAAAACAGGGCTGTGGGACGAAACATATCGGCCGACCTGCCTAGGGATAAAGCTCCGCTGACACTAACACGGTCAGCTTCGCTTCACCCTGGCGCGGTCGGGATGTAAATAACCTCACAGCCCTGTTTTATATTTCGTTTAATTATATCCAGCCTCCGTCAAATTTGATAACTTCTCCAGTAAGGTATTCAGGCATATTTAGAATGCCTTTGATGCATTTAGCAGCCTCTATAGGCGTGCACATTCTTCCATATGGGATTTCTTCCTCGAGCTGGGCTATCTCATCATCAGAAAGATGTCCGTTCATTGTGGTGTTCACGGCACCGAAGGCAATGGCATTAACGGATATATTGCTAGGAGCAAGCTCCTTTGCTAAAGCTTTGGTAAAGGCGTTAATTGCGCCCTTTGTAGTTGAATAGGCAACCTCGCAGGATGCTCCAACCAATCCCCATACAGAGGAGATATTGATTACCTGTCCGGACTTCTTGTTTATCATGTGTGGGAGCGCTGCGTGGCAAAAATTATAAACTGAATTAATATTAACATTCATAATTTGCTGCCAGGAATCAGGAGTGGTATCCGTAAATAGACCAACCTGAGAGATGGCGGCATTATTTATCAGAGTAGTAACCTCCCTGGCATCACTGATGACTTTATCTACCATTTCCTTAGCAAAGTTATAATCTGACACATCGCCAACCATAGCAAGACATTGCTTTCCCATAGCTTTGATTTTATCCATTAGCTCACCCAGCTTTTTCGTATCCTTGCTGCAGCATATTGCAATATAATCGTAATCCTTGGCTAGTAAATATGCGGTCTCATAGCCTATACCTCTGGAGGCTCCTGTAATAATTATTGATTTCATATATAAACTCCTTACATTTTGATAAGAATAAATAATCAATACTGACTTTGTTCTGAATTTGATTATCCTATAAATGGTTGAAAAACACAACAGAATTTGTTATACTAACTCGAAGTAAAATATAAAAGTAATTAATAAAGAGTAGTATTTGTATATAAATATAGATTGTTTTTGGAGGAATAATTATGAAGAAGCAGAGTATGGTAGGCTTATTCTTTTCGATGTTTTTAAGAGCTACAGTTATAATATTAGCTATAGTGATAGTAGTGTTTGGTGTGGTTTTTGCCAGCAAGGTGATGGCAAACAAGGGAGATAAGAAAGATTCTCCTGCTACAACTGCAAGCCCTAACGTGTTGACTGAGGCAGAGGGTCATGATGATTTGCTTTATGCAGACCCAACAGAGACTACAGAGTATATTGTGGCAGATGATACAACTGAGGCGGTTGTGGAGCCTGTATATTCATATGACGCTAACATTCTTGTGCTTAACAGTACAGATGAGATTGGTTTGGCGGGAAGATGGTGTGAGACCTTAAATGGCTTTGGCTATGCAAATACATCAGCATCAGACTATAGCACACCTCAGGAGTACACCAGAGTTATATCTACTACACCAGGCCTTGGTGAGGATTTAGTGCAATATTTTAACAATGCAACCTACGAGGTGGGAACAGTAACAACTGGCTCATCAGAATCA
The DNA here is from genome assembly GCA_017463225.1 of Lachnospiraceae bacterium. GTDB lineage: Bacteria > Bacillota > Clostridia > Lachnospirales > Lachnospiraceae > Coprococcus_C. The sequence goes on from JAFTPO010000012.1 coordinate 44,295, forward strand.
ACAGAGGGATATGACATAGTTGTTATAATCGGTATCGGTGATGGTAGCTATTAATTAAGAATATAGAATAAAATGCAAAAGAACTCTTCATTATAGTAATGAGAAGTTCTTTTTGTTTTATACAAATAAATTACATAAGGAGGTAAGAGCATGGAGCAAAATAAAATGAACAAATCCAGGATAGGAAATACAGTTAAAGAATACTTATATATAGCATTTGGAACCTTTGTGATGTCTGTGGCAGTGGTGCTTTGCTTTGACAATGTGGAGGTTGTTGTTGGGGGAGCCACAGGGCTTGCCATAATACTAAAAAAATTGTTTAATATACCAATGTGGGTAGTGAATGTAGCGTTTAATTTACCGTTATTTATCATAGGACTTAAGGTTTTGGACAAACAGTCCTTTGTGAGAACGTTGGTTGCCAATATATTTCTAACGATTTTTTTAGGTGTTACACCACAGGCTAATATTTTAACAGGAGATTTATTGGTTGACATAATCTTGGGAAGCGTGCTGATGGGGATAGGTCTTGGCTTCGTGTTTAGAGCCTATGCATCTTCAGGAGGAACGGATCTTATGGCTACGCTGATTAACCACTGGATTCGGTATATGTCAATCCCAAAGATAATGGCAATAATCGATGGTGTGATAGTTGTAATAGGAGTAGGTGTGTTTGGTCTTACCAAGGGAATATATGCGCTGATTGCAATATTTATAGTGACAAAGGTTTCTGATGGTATGGTGGAGGGACCTGGAAGAGCAAAGCTCTTATATATAATAACTAACGATTCAGATAAACTGAGTCAGTATATAACAAATGTGGTGGGAAGAGGTGCTACAAAGATACAGGTGACAGGCGCATTCACAGACAATAAGAAAAATATGCTAATGTGTGTAGTGTCAAGTAGAGAAATGGTTAAAATTAAACAAAAAACCTACCAAATGGACCCTTCAGCAATTTGTTTTATAGGGGATATCAGAGAGGCTTTTGGTGAAGGTTTCACAACCTACAAAGGCTAAGAAACCGTTTTCTTTGTATAAAATAGCTAAAAAAAAGCAAAAAAATAAATTCATATACAATTTCAACAATATTTTCAAAATTAATTTGTGGAATAATAATATGGCTTTTAAACGGGATTTGAGGTAGAATAGCATCATGTTGGTGAGTAAAAAAAGCTAATCTAAGGAGGAAATTTTAAAATGGCTAGTTTATCACTTAAGAATATTTACAAGATTTACCCTAACGGATTTAACGCTGTTAAGGATTTCAACATGGAGATCGAGGATAAGGAGTTCATCATCTTCGTAGGTCCTTCAGGATGTGGTAAGTCAACTACACTTCGTATGATCGCAGGTCTTGAGGATATCAGCTCAGGAGAGTTATGGATCGGCGACAAGATGGTTAACGATGTAGAGCCAAAGGATAGAGATATCGCGATGGTATTCCAGAACTACGCTCTTTACCCACATATGTCAGTTTATGATAACATGGCATTCGGTCTTAAGCTTAGAAAGGTACCAAAGGAGAAGATTGACAAGCAGGTACATGAGGCTGCTAAGATTCTTGATATCGAGCATCTTCTTGACAGAAAGCCAAAGGCTTTATCAGGTGGTCAGAGACAGAGAGTTGCTATGGGACGTGCAATCGTTCGTGAGCCTAAGGTATTCCTTATGGATGAGCCACTTTCAAACCTTGACGCTAAGCTTAGAGTACAGATGAGAGTTGAGATTTCAAAGCTTCATCAGAGACTTCAGACTACAATCATCTACGTTACACATGACCAGACAGAGGCGATGACTCTTGGTACTAGAATCGTAGTTATGAAGGATGGTATCATCCAGCAGATCGATACTCCACAGAACCTTTACGATAAGCCATGTAACTTATTCGTTGCTGGATTCATGGGTATGCCACCTATGAACTTCATCGACTGTAAGGTTGTTAAGTCAGGTACTGACGTATTACTTATGTTTGGTTCACATTCAATCAAGGTTCCAGAGTCAAAGGCTGCTAAGCTTATCGCTGGTGACTTTATTGATAAGGAAGTTGTTCTTGGTATCCGTCCAGAGGATATTCATGATGAGCAGTTATTCATCGAGTCTTCACCTGAGAGTGTAATCGATGCTAGAATCAACATCTACGAGATGTTAGGTGCTGAGGTTTACTTATACTTCACTATCGATCAGTTCGATATCACTGCAAGAGTTAACGCTCGTACAACAGCTAGACCTGGTGATACTGTACAGTTCGCATTCGACTTAAGCAAGATTCATATCTTCGATAAGGAGACTGAGGAAGTAGTAGCAAACTAGTCTAAAATTATAGAATTAGTGCTTTTTAGGGAATACACCAAGGTGTATTCCCTTTTTTTCATACTTTAGTCACAAAAAAAGAGGATTTCCTCTTTTTTTTTTCACAATTTTAGGTTACAATGTACTTTGTATGAGTAGGTTTTTAGTCGCCTAGTACAAAAAATATAAGGGAGTGATAGTATGATCTCAAATCAGATACTGCAGGATACAATTGAGGGGATAAAGAACATAACAAGAACAGAGCTTTGCGTTATGGATACAGAGGGTAAGAGCTTGGCGTCTACCTTTAGAGATACAGATGAGTACGAGGATGCTGTTGTTGCATTTGCGGAATCACCGGCGGAAAGCCAGGTTATGATGGGTTTCCAGTTTTTTAAGGTTTACGATGACAATGAATTGGAGTATGTTATACTTGCGAAGGGTGAGTCAGAGGATGTTTACACCATAGGTAAGGTTGCGTCATTCCAGATTCAGAGTCTTTTGGTTGCCTATAAGGAGAGATTTGATAAGGATAACTTTATTAAGAATCTTCTTTTGGATAATCTTTTATTGGTTGATATTTATAATAGAGCGAAGAAACTCCACGTTGAGACTGATGTAAAGAGAATAGTATTTATTATAGAAACCAAGAATGAGAAGGACAATAATGCCTTAGAGACAGTTAGAACATTGTTCTCAAGCAAGACTAAGGATTTTATAACTGCAGTTGATGAGAAGAATATTATCCTTGTAAAGGAGGTTAAGCCAAGCGAGACCTATGATGATATGAATAAGACCGCCAAGGTTATAGTTGACATGCTTAACACTGAAGCTATGTCTGCTGTTAATGTTGCCTACGGTACTATTGTAAATGAAATCAAGGAGGTATCTCGTTCTTATAAGGAGGCTAAGCTTGCTCTTGATGTAGGAAAGATATTCTACAGTGACAGAAAGATTATTGCGTACAGCAATCTGGGTATAGGACGTCTTATTTACCAGCTTCCTATTCCACTTTGTAAGATGTTTATCAAGGAGATATTCGATGGCAAGTCACCGGATGAATTCGATGAGGAGACACTTACAACTATTAATAAATTCTTTGAGAACAGCCTTAATGTGTCTGAGACATCAAGACAGCTTTATATACATAGAAATACGCTTGTATATCGTCTTGATAAGCTTCAGAAGAGTACAGGCTTAGACCTTAGAGTTTTTGAGGATGCAATCACATTTAAGATAGCTCTTATGGTTGTAAAGTATATGAAGTATATGGAGTCTTTGGACTACTAAAAACAGGAGAAATTTTATGATACGATTAGAACATATTAAGATGAAATATCCGGCAAGTAAGACATATGCTCTTAATGATGTTAATATACACATTGAAAAAGGTGAGTTTGTCTTTATAGTTGGTTCAAGTGGATCAGGTAAAACTACACTTATGAGACTTATTATGAAGGAGCTTGACCCTACATCAGGTAAGATAAAGCTTGACGGAACAGATTATTCTAAGATTAAGAAAAACCAGATACCAAAGCTGAGAAGAAGATTCGGAGTTGTATTCCAGAACTTCCGTCTTTTGAAGGATAGAACAGTATATGAGAACGTAGCATTTGCTCAGAGAGTAGTAGAGACACCTACAAGATTTATCAGAAGACAGGTTCCTGCTATGCTTACTTTGGTAGGACTTGCAGATAAGTATAAGTCATTTCCAAGACAGCTTTCAGGTGGTGAGCAGCAGAGAGTTGCCCTTGCCAGAGCCTTGGTTAATAAGCCTGAGATTCTGCTTTGTGATGAGCCTACAGGTAACCTTGACCCTAAAAACTCATGGGATATTATGAGACTTTTAGAGGATATCAACAGCAAGGGAACAACAGTTATTGTAGTTACTCATAATAAGGAAATCGTTAACATGATGCAGAAGCGAGTTATCACCTTGAAGAAGGGTGAAATAATCAGCGATGAGCAGAAGGGTGGATATATAGATGAGGATTAGTTCAGGAATTTACAGTATCAGACAAGGCCTTAAGAACATTAGAAGAAATCTTCTCTTTTCACTGGCTTCCATAGGAACCATAGTATCTTGTCTGTTCTTGTTTGGTGTATTTTATTGTATAATTGTTAACTTTAAGACTGCTATGGATGACTTGGAGAATACAGTAACAGTATCAGTGTTCTTTGAGCCGGGCATATCAGATGGAAATATTAAGCTTATCGGAGAGCAGATAAGAATTAGAGAAGAGGTTAATACCGTGGAGTATATTTCTCCGGAGCAGGCTTGGGAAACCTATGCAAAGGAGACATATAAGGAGAATTACGACGAGGCTATGGAAATATTTGCAGGAGATAACCCTCTTAAGGACAGTGCCTCATATACCATCTCTATGAAGCAACTTGATAAGCAGGCAGAGTTTGTTAAGTACTTAGAAGGCTTAGATGGAGTAAGAAAGGTTTCCACGTCACAGGCGGTTGCTGATGGTGTAGGTGCTCTTAACAGCGTTGTAACCTTCGCTTCAGTGGGAATTATTGTTATACTGTTATTAGTATCTATCTTCCTTATTAGTAATACAATTATGATAGGTATTACAGTAAGAAAGGAAGAGATTGCCATAATGAAGCTTATCGGTGCTACTAACTTCTTCGTAAGAGCCCCATTCATCGTAGAGGGTGTTGTTATCGGATTGGTTGGTTCACTTATTCCACTTGGATTAGTATACCTGGTATACGACAATGTGGTAAGCTACGTTATAGGACAGTTTGCAGTGGTACAGAATCTATTTGCATTCGTGCCTGTCAATGAATTGTTTGCAGTTCTTGTACCTGTATCAGCAGCTATTGGTATAGGACTTGGTTTAATAGGAAGTATTGTAACTACTAGAAAGCATCTTAAGATATAGTAAGGAGTGATATGATGCGCAGAATATATAAGAGATTTATGGCTATAGTGGCACTTGTAATGGTGTTTTCTATGAGTATGACTGTATATGCCAGCTCTATATCAGAGCTTGAAGAGCAGGTAGAGGAGGCTGAGGGCAAGAAGGCAGCAGCTCAGGAGATTCTCGACCAGCTTCAGTCAGAGCAGACTAATATATTAGATGCCATTAAGCTTCTTGATGAGCAGGTTGCAGAGTATACTGCACAGATTACGGAGCTTGAGGCAAAGAAGGATGCCTTAGAGGCAGATATTCAGGTTACCTTAGAGGAGCTTGAGGTTGCTAAGGAGAACGAGGCGGCACAGTATGAGGCGATGAAGTCCCATATTCAGTATGCATATGAAAGTGGAGATGTGACTTACATTGAGACATTATTTACATCATCAGATGTATCAGATATTGTTAACCAGACAGAGTATGCTGAGCAGATTCTTAATTATGATACCAATATGCTCAATGAGATGATTGATATCAAGAAGACTATTGCCACTACTCAGCTTGAGCTTGAGACTAATCTTGCTGCAGTTGAAGAGATTGAGGCAGAGGTTACTGAGAACAAGGAAGCAGTTGAGCTTATGATAGAGGGTAAGCAGGTTCAGGCTGCTAACTATGCTTCTTCTATAGAGGATTACGAGGAGAAGATAGCTGCTATTCAGGCAGATATTGATGCAACTAATGCAACCATAGCAGAGATGGAGGCAGCTGCAGAGAGAGCCCGTCAGGAGGCTTTGGCTGCGGGACAGGAAGTTCAGATATATTACACTGGTGGAACACTTCAGTGGCCGGTATCAACAGGTGGTGTTATTACATCTCCTTTCGGACCAAGATGGGGAACTGTACATCAGGGACTTGATATAGGATGTTCTACAGGAACACCAATCGTTGCATGTGAGGCTGGTACAGTAATCGGTGCTGCGTATAGTAGCTCTATGGGTAACTATGTACTTATAGACCATGGCGGCGGAGTAACTACAGTATATATGCACAATTCATCACTTTGTGTAGGCTATGGACAGACAGTTTCAAGAGGAGAGGTTATTGCTCTTGCAGGAAGCACAGGTAATTCAACCGGACCGCACTGTCACCTTGGACTTAGAATTAACGGTTCTTATGTGGACCCACTTCCATATTTACAGTAGTTAGGAGAGAATGTAGTGTTAAAGAAGAAAATTATAGCACTTGTTGCTATGGGGGCACTTTCACTATCCTTAGTTGGATGTGAAAATATATTTAACAAGAAGGAGGATTCATCCTCTGGGATATATGATAAGGAAGTAGAGAAGAAGGTTGATGAGATTAATGGTTACATCGATGAGTATTTCTACTTTGAACAGGACGAGGAGGCCAAGGAGGAGGCTATATACGATGGTATAATGGCAGGTCTCAACGATCCATATTCTGTGTATTACACACAGGAGGAGTTTCAGCAGCTTATGGAGGAGAACTCCGGAGAATATGTTGGAATCGGTGCGGTTGTGACTCAGGGAGCAGATAAGACTATATCTATAGTAAGACCTATACCAGGCAGCCCGGCAGAGGAAGCGGGACTCATGGCAGAGGATATCGTGGTGCAGGTTGAAGACCTTGAGATTACCAACGAGGACTTGGAATTTGTAGTAGATATGATAAGAGGCGAGGAGGGAACAGAGGCCTATATTAAGGTTTTCCGTCCAAGCATCAATGATTATCTAGAGTTTAATATTACTAGAAGAACTGTAGAAAATGTAACGGTGACCTCTGAGATATTAGATGATAATATAGGATATATTCAGGTTACACAGTTCTATGAGAATACTGATGAGGAATTCATAGCTGCAGTTGAGGATATGAAGTCTAAGAAGGTTAAGGGAATTATCGTAGATATGAGAGATAATCCTGGCGGATTGCTTACATCTGTAGTTAATATGTGTGATTACATTATGGATGAAGGCCCTATTCTTACTACAAAGGATAAGAATGGAAAGGTTATCCAGAAGTTTGACTCTACAGATGAGCAGTCACTTGACATACCTATGGTTGTTCTTGTAAATGGAAACAGCGCCAGCGCATCAGAAATCTTTGCCGGAGCTATGAAGGATACAGGCAAGGCAGAGCTGGTAGGAACAACTACGTTTGGAAAGGGTATAGTTCAGTCAGTTATGCCACTTTCCGATGGAACAGCAATTAAGATAACCATAGCAAAATATTTTACCCCTGCAGGTACCGATATACATGAGCTTGGAGTTGAGCCGGATTATGTGGTTGAGCTTCCAAACTACGCTACTTCAGCGGTAAATGTTAAGCGCGAGGATGACACTCAGCTTGATAAGGCTATAGACATAATATATCAGTTGAATTAGTATGAAAATGCTGAGGTGATTTAGGTTACTTCAGCATTTTGTGATATAATGGATAGGTAGCATAGGAGGGATTGTTATGTATGAGAATATTTTGGGGAGACCCATACCTGTTGTAAATGAGAAGACGGTGCGAGGGAATTACAAAAAGCTTACTAATCTTCTGATTGATAATAAACTTAGTATCACAACTATGGAGAGTGCAACCTCGGGACAGATAGCTTCATTGATAACTGATACAGAAGGGGCTTCAGCTATATTTAAGGGGGCATATGTGACTTATTCCAATGAGATGAAGATAAAGTGTGGTGTTCCTGCTGAGACCATAGAGAGATATTCGGTGTACTCAAAGGAAACTGCAGAGGCTATGGCTGTTGCATGTAAGGAGGCATTTGGGGCAGATATAGGGATAGGTGTAACAGGCACTATGGGAAATGTAGACCCGGCCAATCTGAAAACTTCTCAGCCTGGAATGATATATTATGCCATAAGTATAGGGGATAAGATAGCAAGCTATGAGAGAAAGCTTTTTCCACAGCCAAGTCGCTATATGTATAAGCTGGCTGTAGCAGATATGATATGTGCATCCATTATGGAGTTAATTGAAGAAGTTAAATAGATTGATGAAATAAAAAAGAAAAAACCAGGAGACAATATACTTTCTTGGCCGGCCTGCCTAGGATCGGTCCACGCTGACACTAACACGGTCAGCTTAGTCCCGACCACTGTCGCGGCTGGATTATAAGTATATATCCTGGTTTTTTCTTTTTAAACCACAAGTTAAAGGAATTTAAATCCGTTTCCTGCTATCATTATATTAGAAGAAAGTGGTGAATATGACTGCTTATAGAGTGATTGTGATAGGGAGGAATGTGTATGTCAAAGCTTAATTTGTTAGCACCGGATTACAGGGTTAAGTATTTTAATGATGGAAAGGGAGGTAAGGCAAAATATCTTAATATTCCACAGAAATTTGGTAGAAAGGAGCTTGTAAGCGACATAAAGGCAGGAGCGGTTCAGTATAAGGAGTGCCTGGAGCTTTTTGACAAAGGTCTTTCTAGAGTGGTTTTAATTGGATGTGCCAGTGAGGAGGATGGTTATATGGCTGCATCGTATTTGGCAGCTATGGAGAATAAGAGACTTGGATTAAAGCCTGTTATAAGTGAGGATGATCTTGCGGGACAAAATAATTTGTCTGATGAGGAGGTTAGAAAGACATATAAGGATTTATCCGGGGATAATCGATATTATGATGAATACAGTGATGCAGATAACTTTTCAAAAAGAACAGAGGGATTCTGGATTGAAGATGCTTATCGTATGCCGGTGATAAAGGTAAGTGAGTTGCGTGGATATGAGCCAGCTCCGTTTTTTCCGGGAACTATGAATATGGCGCAGATAAAAACAGACGATCCTACAATTCCATATTGGTATAATTGTACCAGAGAACCAATATGTATAATTTTAAGTCAAAGCGATAGAAGTGCAGGTTTGGATTTGGTGAACAGAAGTATGGATATGTTTGAGAGCAACAGAAACGTGTATGTTATAATTCAGGACATTGCCCTTAATTCCGAATTCCAGACGGTTGAAAATTATTCAATACCTTTTAGATTCTACAATGATGACACTACGGTATGTAATTTTGTTCTTGAAAATACTGCAGATTATTTACAGATAAAGGTAGATGAGGAGGCTCTTAAGAATTTTAGGGTAACTCAGTTTGAGAATTGGCTTGATCGTCTTAATCTTAAGCTGGAGAAGAATTTTCCAAAGCGTTCATATGTTAATAAGATAATAAAGATTAACAAGGCATCTAAGTCAGAGCTTATGTCTTTGGTATTAAAGTATGTGAAGCTTAACAAGAAGGATGGGGATAATGTTCTTATCAAGGATGATTTTAAGATACTTACTAAATTCAAAAGCTTAGGGGCGGAGACCGGGGCTGAGGATAGTATGAAATCCAGCCTTCGACTGGAGAATGAGCTTGTAGGTATGGAGGGAGTAAAGCGTCAGGTTAAGGAGATAGTTGCTCTTATGAATTACAATCGTGCTAGAGAGGAACTGGGCTTTGGAAAGAGTAATTTTCATAATGTTCACCTGCTTATAGGAGCTCCTGGAACTGCAAAGACCACAGTGGCTAAGCTAATGGGCAATATGATGTGCGAACAGAAGCTTATAAGGGGCAATAGGTTTATCTCTGTCAACGGTGCAGACCTTAAGGGTATGTACGTGGGACATTCAGCTCCTAAGACCAAGGCACTTTTCGAGGATTATGACATCATACTTATAGATGAGGCATATTCATTGATGACACAGGGAAAGGGCTCGGATTCATTTAGCCAGGAGGCTATGGCGCAGCTTATTATAGAGATAGAGGAACATGCTATGGATAAGCTGGTGTTTTTCGCAGGCTATGGCGGACTGGGAGTAAGTGAGAAGGATAACCGTATGAAGCAGTTTATCGACGGCAATCCCGGCCTTAAAAGTAGAATAAATTCTACTATATATTTTGAGTCCTACACACCTGATGAGATGGTTGAGATACTTCACTGTCAGGCAAAGACCTTTAGGTTTAAGCTTGATGAGAATGTGAATGGAATAGTCAGAGACTTTTTTATAAGAAGAGTTAATGATGAGAATTTTGGAAATGGTAGAGAGGCTAGAAGTCTTCTTGAAAACGCAACGATTTTTGCAGCTTCAAGGGTTATGAAGCTACCTGAGTCAAAGCGCACTAAGAGAGCATTTGAGACCATCATTTACGAGGATGTAAAGAATGCTATAGATAGAATGGAGTCAAGCAATATGCTTCAGACAGGGCGAAAGGACAGGGTTGTAGGATTTATAGGCGCATAGAACCTGAGTGCCTAACATAATTGAATATTCATAGGTCAAAGAGTTACCTTTATAATTGTATTTTAATTTAAAATGTAATACAATTACAGTAGGTAGCTCTTTGTTTTTTTAGACATTGGGACGCTTATACTTTTTCGCTATAATGAGGGATAAACATGAACAGTAAGAAATGGTTAAAAAGAAGAAAACGATTATTTGAGATAATAGAGGTGGGAAGCTACTTTGACAAGGTTAGTAAGGCATATGATTATGTCAATATATCATCAATAATTATTAATCTGATTGTCAGCGTTATGTTAACCTTTCAGGAGCTTGTTACGGATTATGGAACTATACTTTTGACTATAGAAAAGGTGACGGTTGCATTCTTTGGAATAGATTATTTGTTTAGATTGATAACAGCGAAGTTCTTATATCCAGAGGAGACAGAGGGACAAGCTCTTAAAAAGTATGTGTTTTCCTTTACAGGCTTGGTGGACTTGCTTTCATTTCTTCCTTACTTCCTTCCGGTATTCTTCCCGGCAGGAACGGCTGCGTTTAGAATGATACGTATAGTTAGAATATTGAGATTGTTCAGGATTAATGCTTATCATGATTCCTTAAGTGTTATCACCGAGGTTTTAAGTAGTAAAAAACAGCAGCTGGTTTCGTCAGTATTTATTATTTTGGTACTTATGCTGGCATCTAGTCTTTGTATGTATAGTTTAGAGCATCAAGCTCAGCCGGAAGTATTTTCCAATGCATTTTCAGGTATATGGTGGGCGGCTTCAACACTGCTTACTGTAGGCTATGGAGATATATATCCCATAACTTTCCTAGGCAAGGTATTTGGTATATTTATAACCTTCCTGGGAGTGGGTATGGTAGCAATACCAACAGGTATTATATCTGCGGGATTCGTAGACCAGTACACTAGGATTAAGAAAAAATCCCTGTATGGCTACAGAATAGATATGCATTTTATCAAGATATTGGTAAAGGATACTGACAGATGGGCAGGTATGAGAATAGCAGATTTAAAGCTTTCCTCAGGTATGGTTATTGCAGCTATTAAGAGAAAGGATAATATCATCATCCCTAGAGGAGATGTGGTGCTTGAAACTGATGATATGGTTGTATTGGGTGCAGAGCCATTTGAGGATGATGATGAGAGAATCACACTAAAGGAGGTTGTAATCCAAGAGGAGAATCCATGGTGTGGTAAAAAGATTAGAGATTTGGATATTTCAAGACATTCGGTTATTGTACTGGTTAAGCGTAAGAATAAATCCCTTATTCCAAATGGTAATATGGTTATTCAGGACAATGACAGAATATTCTTATATACCCATAAGTACTTTGCAGGTGCCAGTGAGATTGACATATAGACAGAAAAGGTTGGATTTGTTTTTGATAATGAAGGAGGAATTATATGCCAAACAAAAGAGATGGTTTGCTTGTTACGTATAATGTATCTACAGGAAGGTTTGTCTATCCTGAAAATATGGGAAATGTTTTTTGGGGGAATTACGATTCGAGACCACTGTGGCAGATTTTCGAACAGGATGAGGTAGCGTCTGATGTTTCTATTGCTGCTCTTAAGGAGAAGCTTGTTGAGGCTATGAACAGTCAGCTTCCGCAGGCAAAATACGTTGAGCATATGCTTAGGACAAGCCAGGGGGAATGGAGATGGACTCATATAGGCTTTATCGCCCAGGGCAAGGGGAAAGATGTGCTTATGACCTTGGCTGATATAGATGTGGAGGTCAAAAACGGAAATGGATATTTGCGAGTGTCAGAATTTGATGACTTCTCCGGATTGTACAACCGAAATGGTTTTACTAAACAGGTGGACAGAATACTTGAGACAGATAGAAGTGGAATATCAACAGGTGAGTATGCACTTTGTTGCTTTGACGTTCTTAGATTTAAGGCTATTAATGATTTGTTTGGACCATCTGAGGGTGACCGACTTCTCATATATATAGCTAATGTTTTGAAGAATAATCTGAATTCGGATGATATTGCCTGTCATCCGGGCTCAGACAGATTTATATATTTTACACGTAGTAAGGGGGCTGAGCTGGTAAATCTTATCAGCAAGATTCACAGTGATATATCAGCATTTGACATTCCTTTTGAGATAGCCTGTAATACAGGAGTCTATGTGACTACAGGAAACGGGCTTTCCGTGGATTCTATGCTGGATAGAGCGGTGCTTGCCCAATCAGCTATTAAGGGTAGCTATACCATAAAGCATAATTTTTATACCGAAGAGCTTAGAAATACTATGCTGGGTGAGCAGGAGATAGTTGGTATTATGAACAATGCTTTGGAGGAAGAGCATTTTGTGGTATATTATCAGCCGCAATATAACCATTCTACAGGTATGCTTTTAGGTGCGGAGGCGCTTGTAAGATGGAATCATCCGGACAGAGGACTTATATCTCCAGGACTATTTATCCCAATATTCGAGAAAAATGGATTTATAACAAAGCTGGATATGTATGTTTTCGAACAGGTTTGTAAATTCCTGAAAAAATGTATGGATAAAGGACTTGCAACAGTACCTATATCTACTAATTTCTCAAGACATGATTTGTTTATGGCTGATTTTGTTGAGAAGCTGGAGGAAATAAGAACTAAGTATGAGGTGCCGGTTAAGCTTCTTAGGGTAGAGATAACAGAGTCAGCAGTTATGGCCAGCAGTAGCTTAATAAATGACGTGGTGAAAGCCCTTCATGATAAGGGATATGTGGTTGAGATGGATGACTTTGGAAGTGGTTATTCCTCATTAAATGTACTTAAGGATATAGAACTTGATGTAATAAAGCTTGATATGCTATTCCTGTCAGAGCAGACCACCAGCAATAGAGGCGGAACTATTCTAAGCTCAGTAGTTCGTATGGCTAAGTGGCTTGATATGCCGGTAATTGCCGAGGGAGTGGAAACAGTTAAGCAGGCCGATTTCCTAAGAAGTATAGGTTGTGATTATATACAGGGATATCTTTATTCAAGACCAATTCCGGCAGATGAATTCGAGGAAATATTATCTGGAAGCTCAGTTGGTGCTGTAGTGCCACAGATGAGGCTTATTGACACCTTGAATGCTTGTGATTTCTGGAATCCGGCATCTCAGGAGACTTTAATATTTAGCAATTATGTTGGTGGAGCTGCAATCTTTGATTATCATGATGATACTATGGAGGTTTTAAGAGTTAACCAGAAGTATCTAAGAGAGCTAGGTATGAATCTGTCTGAGAAGGAAATTATCGAGTCAGATCCAACAGGTTGGCTTGATGATAACGAAGTAGATAAATTTAAAGAGATGCTACATAAGGCCATAGACACCATGGAGGAGCAGGAATGTGAGACCTGGGGAACTGTAAGGTCAGCATGCTGTGGTGAGGAAAGGCTTTGCGTTAGACATACAGTAAGACTGATAGGAAAGAGTGATAATAATTATCTATTCTATACTACCATAAGAAATATTACCGCCGAAAAGAGTCTCTTTGATAAGTATCAGGACGATGAAAAGAGATTTAAGGTGGCCACAGAGCATGCAAATGTTTATTTCTGGGAGTATAACATCATAACTAAGGACATGAGACCATGCTTTAGATGTATGAGGGATTTAGGACTTCCTGCACTGGTAAGAAATTATCCACAGCCTCTGTTCGATATGGGTATAGTTCCGGAGGATTACGAGCAGATGTATAGAGACTGGATGAAGGAGATAGACCAGGGTAAGGATGACCGTGAGGAGGTAGTACCTCTTACCGTTGGCAGAATACCATTTAAATTTAAGTACACTGTTGAGAGAGATGAGAATGGCAGACCTATCAAGGCATATGGTTCAGCCACAATAATCAATGGTGTAGTAGATGATTTATAAGAAAGGCAAGACGATGATTACATTAAAGGAATATATAGGACATATTAGAAATTGGAAGAAGCTTTGTCAGGAGCTTGGAGTAGACAGTGGGCTACCAAGAGAAGAAAGAGAACCGCAGATTATATTAAAGGCATACGAAAAGTGGCAGGGAGATATGGCAAACCATATCTATGGTATGTTTGCCTTTGCTCTATATGACGACAGCCAGGATAAGCTGTTTTGTATGAGAGACCAGTTCGGTACAAAGCCATTTTACTACTACATGACAGAGGATAAGGAGCTTTTGGTAAGCACCGGCATACGTAAGCTTCTCGATATGCCTGGAGTAAAAAAGGAGTTGAATGAGGACTTAATCCAGATTTACATGACGCTTACATATATTCCGGGAGAGGATACATTCTTCAAGGGGATTAAGAAGCTTTTGCCTGGTAGATATATGGAGTTTAAGAAGGGTGATGAGACACCTGTAATTACCAGATATTTCAAGCCGGAGTTTAAGCCTGACAACAGTAAGTCATTGCAGGAGTATGCAGGTGAGATACATGATACGTTGGCAGAAATTATGACAGAGGTTAAGGAGGATGGCGAGGTTGCAGAGTCCTTTTTATCAGGCGGTGTTGATTCTTCTTATGTTTTGGCTATGAGTGATGCAAAGGTGGCTAACTCATGCGGATATGATTTTGAAGCGCTAGATGAGTCTTCGCTGGCTGCTAAGACTGCGGAGCTTTTAGACAGAGATTTTAACCGTTGTCTGGTATCACCACAGCAGTTCTTTGATATAGTGCCTTGGGTTATGTACAATATGGAGATGCCTTTAGGAGATGCATCAGCCATAGTTTTTGCCTTAGGCTGTAGAGCTACCGCAGAGCATACTAAGCTTTGCTATTCTGGAGAGGGTTCAGATGAATTCTTCGGTGGCTACAATATGTATAGAAACGCTGAGAGATACGGTGATAATCTTAAGACCTTCTATGTTGGCAATACTAATATTATGAAGGAGGATGAGAAGGAGAAAATACTTAAGAAGTATGATCCAAGTATCCTTCCCATTAATCTCTGCAAGGAAATATACGAGGAAAATGAAGGTCTTGCTCCACTTGAGAAGATGCAGGATGTGGATATTCAGATTTGGCTTGAGGGAGATATCTACTTTAATGTTCACAATATGTCTACGGCAGCAGGCTTAGAGGTAAGAATGCCACTTACAGATATGAGAATATTTGATATCGCAAGCAGACTACCTGTAGAGTATAAGGTGACTGCAGAGGAGAACAAGCTGGCATTTAGAACAGCTGCATTAAAGAAACTTCCTGAGGAGATTGCCTTTAGAAAGAAGCTTGGTTTTGTTGTGCCAATCAGATATTGGATGGCAGATGAAAAGTATAATCAGGATGTAAGAGACAAGTTTAAGAGTGATATAGCAGATAAATTCTTTAAGAAGGATGAAATCTGGGCTATATATGAGGAATATATAGGTGGTAACTCAGACCTGTGGAGAAAGGTGTGGACTATCTATACCTTCTTAGTGTGGTATGAGGAGTACTTCACAAAAAGATAAGGTGAAGTATGAGGGTTAACCTATGGATATAAAAGATACCAACCATAAGAAAAAGTTAATAATTACTATAATAATAGCTGTAATAATAGCTACCTTGTCCGGCATAGTGTCTTATTTTAGATTTCCTAAAAGTCTTGAAAATATTGCTGAGGATGGATTGTATCATAGACCAGAGGTAATTCCATCTGACATAAAGATTATAGCAATAGATGAGGAGACATTGCAGAAGCTGGGACCATATTCAGATTGGGACAGGAGTTATTTTGCAGATTTGATAGGAGTACTTAATGCAAGCTCAGATACTTCTCCAAGTGTTATTGGTATAGATGTGGTATTTAGTGGGACCAATTACTCTAAGGAGGATGATATGCTGGTTGATGCGTGCTCCATCTACGATAATATTGTAGTTGCTTCAACCATTAACATTGATAACCAGCTTTATCAGGATATGGATGAAAAGTATTACACTATAAAGTATGTTTCGGGAGAAGGTAAGCCATACGATGCTTTGGCAAGTGTCGTGGATTATGGCTTTACCAATGCCATCTACGATGATGATGGTATGGTAAGAAAAACCTATACCAGCTGGAAATATGAGATAAACGGCGAGACTGTGGTGTATGACTCCTTTGCGTATAAAATCGCATCTAAGATAGGAGATGTTAAGGATTATCCATTGCAGGTGGAGATTGATATGGCAAGCAAGCCTGGTGAATTTGAAGCTATATCTATGTCAGATGTTTTGGATGGGACTATACCTGTTGGTTATTTTAATGATTGTATAGTTTTGATAGGTGTCTATGAGGAAGGCCTTATGGATTCCTACCGTGTGCCTGTGGATTACTCTAAACAGATGTATGGAGTGGAGATGCAGGCGAACTATGTGTATGGTTTTTTGAATGACTATATTATATACAGTGTTAATACCACAGTGCAGTTTATACTGATTTTTATTATTGTCTTTATATTTAGTATGTTTGTCTTAAATAATAGGCTTAAGCCATCTGTAGTGGGCACTGTTGCTATTATTCCTGTCTATGTTTTGCTGGCAGTCGTAATCTTTGAGACAACCGCTCATAAGCTGAATATCCTGGCAGTACCAATTGGAGCTGTTATAGCATTTCTTGTTTCTGTACTGCTTAAGTATATTGATATGCAAAAGCAGCGAATGTATGAAATGCGTGATATGCTTTTTTCTATGGCAGAAGCGATGGCTGAGACCATAGAGGGTAGAACTCCTTACAATGCAAACCATACCAAAAAGGTTGCTGAAAGATGTATGGAATTGATTGATTATATCAATGAGCAGCATAAGCAAAAGCGGACAGAGCTTAGCTTTACAGAGGATGATAAAAGACAGCTGTATCTGGCGGCTATGCTGCACGATGTTGGAAAGATGGATATTCCTCTTCGTGTTATGGATAAGGCTACAAAGCTTGGAAATAGGGAAGCAGAGCTGAGAGCCCGACTTGAAAATATTAGCTTAAGGATAGAAAATGACGCCTTGAGTGGACGCATATCAAGGGAAGAGGCTAATAATAAGAGAGATAAGATAAAAGAGTTTGTAAATAATTTAGGTGCATTTAATTGTGGACGACCACTTAAGGAGGATGAGTGGAAGCTAGTTGATGAGATCGCAGAAAGTAAGTATGTTGGCTCAGATAATATTGAGATACCATATCTTACAGAGGAAGAGATAGATGATTTGCATATAATTGCAGGAACTCTCTCGGACAAGGAACGAGATATTATGCAAAGTCATGTTGTTTATACAGACAAGATTTTATCTCACATTAAGTTCGGAGAGCACTTCAAGAGGGTTAGAGCTATGGCTGCAAATCATCATGAGCTGCTTAATGGAAAAGGCTATCCAAAGGGATTAAAGGATGATGAGCTTGATACTATGACCAGAATCCTGACCATTATGGATATCTACGATTCCCTAATAGCTGATGACAGACCATATAAAAAGCCTAAGTCAGTAAAGGTTGCATTCGAAATACTAGACGAAGAAGCCTCCGTGGGCAAGGTAGATAAGGAACTGCTTGAGTTCGCTAAAGAGCTTTATCTTAAGGATGAGAGCAATTCGGAAGAATAATAATAGAAATAATTTAGAAAACGAAACAGAGGAGAAATATGGGAGAAAAGAAGAATAAGAAGTTGCCTATTATAATAGGTGTTAGCGTGGTGTTGGTTATAGCCATTGTTTTGGTTTTGGTATTAGTTCTTGGTGGGCATAGAGTCATTAAGGTTCAGTCCTTTGACGGTCAGGTTACCCTTGAGAGAGGCTCTGGCGCTAAGGATATGGTTGAGGGTATGAACCTAAAGTCAAAGGACAGGGTAATTACCGGAAGTGATGGTTTAGTTGAGCTTTTGGTAGATGAGGATAAGCATATTTTAGCCAAAGAAAATACCTGCTTTAAGATAGAGGCAAAGGGAAATGAAAACAAGGGAAAGCTTAAGATTAAGCTGGAATACGGAACATCCTTGGTGGAGATAGAAAATAAGCTTGCTGATGGCTCATCAGTTGAGGTGGAAACTCCAAATGCTACTCTCAGTGTTCGTGGAACTACATTTGAGACAAGCTACAACCAAGGAGATGATGCAACAGTAGTTAAGGTTAAAAGTGGTGCAGTAAAGGTAGAGTCTGATAAGGAAGAAAAAGAAATTCAAGCTGGTCAGATGGCTACAGTAAAGGACGATACCATAGAAGTAGAACCATTGCCATTTGAGATAAGCTTTACTGATGAGGTTGCTTTTGTTGCAAGAAATTCAGGAGATAATAGTGATTCAGCAATCTCAGTAATGCAGCTTGATGGCTGGGAATACATACCTGTAGAAGACAGAAGTTCAAGCCAGCCGGACGTTTTTACTCATGAAAGTGGTGTTAAGATTCGTTACTGGGTACTGACAGAGTCTCAGGTAAATGAGTGGATCGATGATGATGCAGGTATGGGATGGATAGCCAGCTTAGATTATCTTAAAAATAAAGATGGAGATACCATAATATGTGAGGAGCTTCATTTTAATGGAGATATAGGTGAGGATATAACCTTTGCTTATCAATATTATAAGGAGACACAAGATGGTGTTTATATATCCGTAATGGTATATGATGAGCTTAAGGGAGCTTCTTTAGCTGATACAAAGATTGAGGCATTTCTTGATTTAACTATCAATGAAGGCTTCGTATATTAATTTGATTTGGAACAGTAATATAAAATAGAAAAAACCAGGAGACCATATACTTTCTTGCCGACTACTGAGTGGCCGGATTATAGGTATGTCCCCTGGTTTTTTCTTTGGTTTATCTAAAAGCTTATAGATATTTTTTAATATCCTCTCTCAAAGCTTCTTCAATTTTGATTAGTCTTCTGCAGATATCCTTAGCCTTGTCATTTGCAGCCTGATACTGGTTAAGATACTGGTTTAGAGACTTAATTCCCATATCACAGCCGTCGGTCATAAGATTTGCAATGGTCTGGTCGGACTCGTCCATACCTAGTTTAAAGCTGGTCTTCATCTTGGACATACTCTTAGCCATAACATTTGGTTCTTTTTCTTCACTTCCGTACTGTATTAAAAGAGAGTGTAATTCGTTAGCCAGCATCTCATGATGCTCTTTGCTTTCATACAAAAGCTTTAAAAGCTCAGTATCTTGTACCTTATCAATTAACTCGTCTATTGATGCCACCGCCATCTTTGAGCCGGCATCACATTCTTTAAGTAGTCTAATAGTGTCTTGATTTTCCATTTTTTATATCCTCCATATTTGATATAATGCTTTAGATATAGTGTGTGCATATATTTTATTTACATACAAAAAAATTTTTTTCAAAATTAGTGGGACTTTTAGAATCCTAAATTAGTTTAATAAATGTATTCCGGAATACAACACTAAAATGAGGAGGTGATCAAGTGTATGAATAAGGAAGCCTTTGGCAAGCTTGTTATAGATGCCCAGGAGAGCTTGTATAGAGTGGCAAAGTCAATTTTATACAGTGACGAAGACTGCAAGGATGCCATATCAGAAGCTATTACCAAAGGCTTTGAGAAGCTTGACACCCTTAAGAAGGATAAGTTTGCTAAGACCTGGCTAACACGAATTTTAATCAATGAGTGTTATGACATTTTGCGAGAAAGTAAAAATGTAGAGGATATTGATGCTCATACCTACGAGCTAGGCTATGAGGAGCCGGATAATTATTCTGAGCTTTATGAGGCAATTATGAAGCTTGAGGTGGACTACAGAACTGCCATAGTTCTTTACTACATAGAGGGATATAAAATTAAGGAGATTGCATCTATGGTTGATTCTACTGAATCGGCGGTTAAAAAGAGATTAGCCAGAGCCAGAGAGAAGTTAAGATTATATTTGGAGGGAGGATTAAAGGATGAAGATAGATAAGAAGGATTACCCTAAAATACCTGATGATATAAGAGATGTGATTAAGAGTCAGGTGGAAAATCAAATATCTAATAGTGAAACTAAAGTTAAATCTGTTTCAAAGAGAAGATTTGTGAGATATGCGGTAGCTGCCCTTGCAGGAACATTGTTGGTAGGAACTACAGTGTATGCTGCGTCTAAGCTTATATCCATAACCACAGAGAAGAAGGGTGAGTATGGACTAGAGACTAAGGTTACTGTGTCAGAGAATGTTGATGGTGGGGAAGAGAAGGAGAATGTGGATGTAGATGAGGATACAACAGAAGTTCCATATGATCGATATGAGCTTATGAATGAGGAAAACTACGTTCATATAGATATAAGCTACATGCCAGAGGATGTATATATTCAATGGACTGAAGATGTGGCTACCTCAAAGCTACATTCTTACTCTGAGACAGATAGAGCTAACAGAAGTATGACCTTCTATATGTGGAGGATACATGAAGGAGTGGAATATACTCATAATGATGTGAATGTTATAAATACCGAGGAATTTGAGGTGCCTGGAGGTACAGCTGTTTTGGTAGAACTAGATGGTGGTAGAAGAAAGGTATATATGGCATATGATATAGGCTATGTGTTGGATATCTGGGCGCAGCCGGGTATAACCAAGGATGAGTTTGTAAATGTAGCAAAGGGTATTAGTCTTGAGGTAGCAACTAAGGAAGAAGCTGAAGAAGCAAATAATATAAATTTCATGATGGCACCGGCTTATGTTCCGCCATTTGAGAGTGTTCAGGAAGGAAATATAATCTATGTGGAGACAGAAGATGAGCTTGAGCAAAGAACTACTGTAGCCAAGGATGAGCTTAAGGTTTATCAGGTTGGAGAGGAGTTTGAAATTTCTGAGCAAAAGGGTAATGCCAAAGTGACCAGGGTAGAAATATGTGATGACTTAAGTGTCGTTAATAAGGATGTGTTTGATTTCTTCCAGGGAGAACATCCTGATTTTATAGATGAAAATGGAAAGCTAAGAGATGAGGTTGTGTCTTATTGTAAGATGGGTGATGGAGTGAATTCCTTAAATGAGGTTGTAGCTTCAGAAACTATTCCGGTTAAGCTTGTTTATATTGAGGTGGAATATACTTCAGAAACGAGTTTCTATGGAAATCTGATGCTTATTAATGATAAAAATGATAGCTATGAAATATATGATGGTTTAAGCTCCCTTGCCAGAAACACTGAATATGATGTGGTAAGTACAACCTACTACAGAGATGAGCCAGAGGAACTCTATTTTTACAATGGAAATGATGTGATGGAAAAGAATCATTTTGAGAGCGTGCAGGCAGGAGAGACAAGGACAGCTTCGTTTTGTTATGTAGTTAGAGAAGATTGGTTGCCTTATATGTATTTTGACATTACATGTGCAGACCCAACAGGTTATTTTAAACAAAGTATACTTGATACAGGTGTAATTGATATAAGACAGTAAGTTTATCCCCAGTGGTTAATTCCGCTGGGGATTGCTTTGCGTTAAGGGATATGGTAGTCTAAAAAATATTTTAAGAAAATCGCACAAATCCACTCTTTCAACCGTTATTATATTGAAGGCCTTTAAAACAAAATCACAAGTCAGGAGGTGAGGTCTTGGATAGTAGAGAATACGAACGCATTGTAAAAGAGAATATTGATACAATTTATAGGATAGCTCTAAGCTATACCAAGTCCACACAAGATGCAGATGATGTGGTTCAACAGACCTTTATGAAGCTTCTCACCAAGCAGGTGAGCTTCAAGGATGAGGAGCATATTAAAAAGTGGCTGATTAGAGTTTGTGTTAATGAGTGCAACAGCTTATTTTCCACATTCTGGCGAAGGAATGTTGGCTCTACAGACGAGATGTCTGAAGAAGCTTCCTATGAGGTGGAATTTGCAGATGGGACACATGAGGAGCTGTTTGAAGCCATTAAGGAGCTACCGGCCAAAAGTAGAATCGTCATATACCTCTTTTATTACGAGGATTACTCCTCTAAGGAGATAGCTGAAATATTACATATCAAGGAACCAACTGTCAGGACCAGACTTGTGGCAGCAAGAAAAATGTTAAGAGCAAAGCTGAAGGAGGCGTGGGAAGATGAATAATAGAGATTATGTACGGGGAGCGTATGATGAAATTCATGCACCAGATGCGCTGTTC
>JAFTPO010000074.1 GCA_017463225.1 Lachnospiraceae bacterium
AATGAAAAAAGAATTAAAGAAAAACTTGGCTGGATGAGTCCTGTTGAATACAGGCAATCAGCCTTGGCTGCATAAAAATAGCGTAGCAGCCATTAAAACTGCTACGCTTAAGAAGTCTAACTTTTTGGGGTCACCTCACTTATCTAGAAATAGATAGGTTCTTTTTTATTACCCAAAGAGAGGAGCATCACACATGGCAAAGGTAATAGCAGTATGTAATCAGAAAGGTGGAGTAGGAAAGACAACCACGGCAGCAAACCTGGGATTTGGATTAGCAAGAGAAGGACATAGTGTTTTATTGGTTGATTCAGACCCACAGGGAGACTTAACTACATGTCTTGGGTGGAAGAATCAAGATGAGCTTGAAGTAACACTGGCATCTTTGATTAGGGACAGTGTTGATGATAAGAAAGTGAATCTTGAAAATGAAATACTTCATCATGAAGATGGAGTGGATTTAATTCCAGCAAATATTGAGTTGTCTGCATTGGAAACACAGTTAGTAACAGTAATGAGCAGAGAGGTTGCATTGAAAAATCTACTAAGTGATGTAAGAGATAAATATGAGTACATCATTATTGATTGTCAGCCATCGCTTGGCATGCTTACTATAAATGCTTTGACTGCTGCAGACAGTGTTATTATTCCGGTACAGCCACAGTATTTACCAACAAAAGGAATGACACAACTTCTTCAGACTGTTAATAAGGTTAAGAGATTTATTAATCCACAGTTAAAGGTGGCAGGTATTTTGATAACACTAGCCGACAACAGAACTAATCTTACTAAGGAAGCAACTGTAGTTATAAACGAAACCTTTGGACAACATTTCAATGTATTTAAAACTAGTATTCCAGCAGGCGTTGCAGCGGCAAAGGCTACATCTACTGGTAAAAGCGTTTATGATTTTGATAAGAATAGTAAAGTTGCTATGGCTTATGCATCATTAACTAAGGAGGTGATTTCTGATGGCAGAGAAACCAGATTGGAAAACGAACATGTCATTTAATATTGATGATTTATTTACTTCTCAAGATGTGCGTGATAATGGAGCTATAGAAACTGTACGTATAGATGAACTAATTCCTTTTCAAGGTCATACGTTTAAGGTTATTGATGATGAAAAGATGCAGGAACTGGTTCAGTCCATATCAGAACATGGTGTGATGATGCCAGCTATAGCTTTTCGTAATGAAAATAATCAGCTTGAGATGATAGCTGGTCACAGAAGAATGAGAGCATCTGAGTTAGCTGGCTTAGAAACAATACCTACAATTGTGAAGAATATTAACCGTGATGAAGCTACTATCATTATGGGAGAAACTAATCTTCAGGCAAGAGATGAGATATTACCATCCGAAAAAGCATTCACATATAGGGCTATGTTAGATGCTATGAAAAGGCAAGCAGGTAGGCCAAAAGAAAATGCGTCGCCAGTGGCGACTAATTTTTCAAAAGGTCGTTCAGATAAGGAATTAGCTGAGCAGGTAGGTGAAAGTAAAGATACAATTCGCAGATACATAAGACTTACTTATTTAATTCCTGAATTACTGGAACTTGTTGATAATAAGACAATGGCCATAAGACCAGCCGTAGAAATATCCTACATAGACCATATTAACCAAAAGAACATCTTTAATTATTATAAAGATACTGAAGTTATGGACGACAAAGGAAAGATTATAGAAAAAGGTGTATTGCCATCTTTGTCACAGGCGCAAGAGTTTAAGAGACTTGCTGATGCAGGAGAACTTGATGAGGATGTAATTTCTGATAAATTAGGAGAACCGAAACCGAATCAGAAGGAAAAAATAGTGCTTAATGATAAGAGGTTGTTGCACTACAGAGGAAATCTTACGCCAGCTGAATTTGAACAGAAGGTTATAAAGGCGTTAGCTTTTTATGAAAAATACAACCAACGAATTAATGATGATAAGAATATAGAAAAAGGAGTGTTTTAGTTATGAATAAAGTAGTATTAATGGGACGATTGACTCGTGATCCGGAAGTAAGGTATTCACAAGGCGCAGAGCCTTTAGCGATTGCTAGATATACATTAGCTGTAGATAGACGTTTTTCAAGACGTGATGGTGGTAGTAATGAGCAGACAGCAGATTTTATCTCTTGTGTGTCATTTGGAAAGACAGCTGAGTTTGCTGAGAAGTACTTTAAGCAGGGTACTAAAATTGCTATTACAGGTAGAATTCAAACTGGAAGCTACACTAATAAGGACGGCAACAAGGTATACACTACTGAGGTTGTTGTTGAAGAGCAGGAGTTTGCAGAGAGCAAGGCAACAGCTGGTAATAGCGGTGGCGGAAGCTATCAGTCAGCAGACAGACCGGCACCTGAGAACGCATGCGCAGATGGATTTATGAGTATACCTGAAGGCATGGAAGCAGATTTGCCTTTTAGATAGTAAGAAAGGAAAAGTATGAATAATATCTTAAAAGATGAGGATGTAATTCAGCATTCAAGATATAAAATTTATGAAAAGTATTATGGAATGTGGAATGATGAACGAGTTATAGCTTTTTGCGATTCATTATCAGATGCTGAGCTATTGGCTAAGGCTTTGAATGAGTTAAATAAAGATAAACCAATTGAATATAAGTATATTTTATGCAGAGAATATGACGAGGTTCTTGACATGCCAACAGACTCTATTATGCAAGGGCTGAAAAACCTAGCAAAAGAAACAAGTAATATGATTAATGAAAGGTAGTATAGAAGAGGTGATAGGAATGGTTATTATAGTATTTATTATAGGTATTGTAGCTATTTGTTGTGGAGTAAGCTACTATAAGAAAAAGCAATATATAGCCCCCGCAACGGCGCTAATGGTAGCTTTTATATGCGTACCAATAGGAATGATATTAGTTGTTAGTGGATTTGCGATGTTACTAAATCAAATGGCTTGATGTATGTGTTGGAAGAAGAATGAAAACGGAAATTTTTTTAAAATAAGGAGTAGGTGATGAGCAATGGATGAAAAAAAGATAGGGCTGTTTATCACAAATCTAAGAGATTACACTAATGGGAACCTGAACGGTGAGTGGGTTTATCTTCCGTGTTCAAAAGAGGATATGAAGGAAGTATTTGCCAGGAGAGATATTAATGGTAACGACAGTGAATATTTTATAACGGATTATGATATAAACATCCATGGGTTATATAACAATCTGGGCGAGTTTGAAAATCTTGATGAACTGAATTACCTGGCAACACTTATTAATGAGATGGAATCATATGACTATGATAAATTTATTAATATTCTTGAAGCTGGGATTGATGATTGCAGGAGCGTATCAGATTATATTAATCTAACATTCAATATTGATAATTACGACATACTACCGGCTCATAACGATGCAGAGTTGGGAATGCATATTGCTGAAGATTTAGGTGTGCTTGATGAGCTACCACAGATAAATGGAGTGGACTTAGCGTATTACATAGATTACGAGGCGATAGGTAGAGATTACTCAATAAACGCTATGGGTAATTTTGGAAGAGATGGTTTTGTAGAAAGAATCTGGGATGATGAAGAATGTTTTCAGGAAGTGCCAGATGAATATAAGATAAAACCTGATATGAGCATCGAAAATGAAAAATTAGTAGCAAATAGTGCAGATGTTAGGGAAAATTCACTTGTTAGATGAGATTCAATATGATGAATTAGAAAGGTAGGGATATGATGGGATATAAATATGTGTTACTACCAGTTCATAATTTCAAGGACTTAGGAGAGTATATTTTAAGAGACAAAGAGTTTCCAGAGATTAATGGTAACAGTCTTGCGAAATATATTGACTATGAAGCTGTTGGAAAAAGCTTTGCTATGAATGTAAAAGGTCGGTTTATCGATATTGGTTTTGAATACATGAAGGGATGTGAATGACATGAAGTACTCTGCAGGTTACGGTCTATGTAAAGAAGATTTTACAATAGAGCAGGTTGAACTTGCTACTTTTGTGGATGAGAACGATGCTTATCAGTTCATCAGAATGAAGTTTGATAATGATATATTTAATAGTAAAATATATTATGTGGATGCTGCTGATGGTAGACACTTTATGGACACAAGACATAGTGAATTTGTCACTGATATAAATAAGGTTTGCATATGGGGATATAGAGTTTATGCCGAGTTTGAAAGCCGGTATGAATTTGATGAAGACGTGGATATCGAGACAGAAAGTTGCTGCTGTTTATCCAGTAAGAAAATTGAAGAACTCAAGGCTGACTATTACAAC
This sequence comes from Lachnospiraceae bacterium, assembly GCA_017463225.1. GTDB lineage: Bacteria > Bacillota > Clostridia > Lachnospirales > Lachnospiraceae > Coprococcus_C. The sequence continues at coordinate 4,257 of JAFTPO010000074.1, forward strand.
CAGGGTGCTTCGTATGTTTATATTGGTGATGAGGAAATTGATGTTGCAGATGCTTTCTGGAATATTCACGATTTTGTCAAAGGCAGAACTGATAGAATAAATGAAGAATTGGAGAGATAATATGGATAAAGAAAAAATTATATGTTTTGATGTGGAAACCACTGGATTAGATGTGTATCAGGATGAAATACTATCACTGTCTATAATAGATGGTAATGGTGAGATACTTTTTAATCATCTGATTAAACCATCACGCCACGATGAATGGGAAGCTGCAGCGGCAATCAATGGAATTTATCCGGAGACAGTAGCTGAAGAGAAAACAATAGATGAATATAAGGGTGAAATCGATGCAATATTTGCTAATGCAGAAATGATAGTAGGTTATAATAGTGACAACTTTGATATACCTATGCTACGCAACAATGGGATTGATATAGGGAATGTAGATACCTTTGATGTAATGTTAGAATTTGCTCCTATATATGGAGAGATTAATGAGTATTACGGGAATTACAGATGGCAGAAGCTTGTTACCTGTGCTGATTATTTTGGATATGAGCCGGAATCCAACTGGCACGAGAGCTTGGAGGATACAAGAGCGACATTGTTCTGTTATTACAAAGTTCAAGATATGCTAAGTATAAAAGAGAAGTTGGAAGGATTATCTGAAATGGCTCAGAAGAAAATATTTGATACATGTTTTACCAAACACAGAATTGAGCTGTTTGAACTTGCTAAGGGTCTGGGTAGTGTTTGTTGTGATAAATCCACAAGGGATGGTGAAAGGGAGAGATAACATGCTAACAATAGAACGAGTAAGTCAGCTTCAGGACATAGTTCTTATGAATGATATAACGGATGAGAAGCATATTCAATTACTGGACCGAGAGGAGCAGCTGATAGTAAATGGTCTTAATGAACAGATTCTTAAATATGCAGCAGGGCTAAATAAGTTAATATCTGAGAGAAGCAAATAATATGTGTAATGAAGAGTAAACCTAATGAAAACATATATATGCTGTATCAAATGCATTGTAATTTTATTATTTGAAAAATGTACATTATTTGATATACTAAAGTTGAACATAATGTTTATATAAAGGGGTTGAAAAGAATGGATGTTACATTAGGATTAAATGAAGATATAATAGAACATATAAAAATGGAAGTACGAGAACCTTTACAAGAATTGTTAGGAGAAAGGCTGGTTAGCATAATACTCTTTGGCTCCTGTGCCAGAGGAGATTATAAAAAAGAATCAGACATAGACATTGCAATTATTACAAGAACCAGTAGAGAGGAAAATGTAAAGTTAAGGATGGAGTTGGCATCTATTGCAACAGAGTTTGCTATGAAATATTTTGCTGTTGTAAATTTCTTGTGTATTCCTGAAAATGAATATTTAGAAAGGAAGAGTTGGTATTCGTTATATAAAAACATATCAACCGAAGGTGTTATGTTATGACAAATAAGGAACGTGCAGAACTGGTCAAGGTAAGACTTCAGAATTCTGCTGAGTTATATGAGGATGCGTATAATTTATTTGTAGAGGGAAGTTTCAAATCAGCAAATAACAGAGCGTATTATTCTTTGGAAAAATCGTTAAAAGCTCTATTGGCAATAAAGGGAATAGATGCAATAACACATAACGGAGTATTGGTATTATTTAATCAGCACTTTATATATAATAATAGTTCATGCTTTACTAAAGAAGATTATAAAATATATCAGTCAGTAGAGTATATAAGAAGTGCATCGGATTACGATGATTTTTACATTGCCAGTAAAAGTGAAACTGAAGAGGTTTTAACGCAGGTAAAGCAGCTTAATGACAAAGTTAAAGATTATGTGTATGAGCAGCAAAAGGAAATTGAAATAACCAGAGATTAGTGAAGGAGGAACATATGTAATATATGTTCCTTTTTTAATTGAAAAATGAGCTTGTTTTTCAGCGTTTTAAACTAGAAAACACTAAGTTGTGTTAGGACAGATTATATCTGTTCTTTTTTATTACATAGGGAAAGGAGGGAGAACCATGGAAGGTGTGAGAATTGTTGATATTGAGTTCAAGAAGGATAACACAGAGCTTCTGAAGAAGTATGCAGAGCTGATGAGCAACAAAGATAGTAATGACAACCAGGATAAGGAGGAAGAATAATGTTTAGTTATGAGGAATTTTGTCAGGCTGTGGTTGAGCAGCTACCGGGATATCTGACACAGTATGATATCGAGAATATAGAATTAAATAAAGTAACAAAAAACAATGATATCGAAATGACCGGCGTGGTTATATTGAGAGAGGGAGAGACACTTGCTCCTAATATTCATTTGGATCTCTTTTATGAGTTCTATAGGGTAGGATACTTTACTCTCGATAATGTCTGCAAGGCCATTGTAAATGAGTATGAAAGAGCGTATGAATCAATAGCAGAGAATAAGTTTTCTTATGCACTTAATGATTTTGAATCAGTTAAGGATAAGCTGTTTATTAAATTGATTAATCATGAGGCTAATAAGGAAGTGTTAAAAAATGCTGTATATGAGAAACATATGGATTTGGCAGCATGTGTAAGAGTTCTTGCAAGGTTTGATGAAGATGGTATTGGCAGCACCGTGTATGATTTGGGCTTGTTAGAAAAACATGGAGTTTCTAAAAGTGAGGTTATAAGAATTGCTTTTGAAAATACCAGGAAGCTTTTCCGGCCGGAGATTAAGAATATATTTGAGGTGTTAGAAAACTCCGGCGATTATTTTGCAACTGGAAATGCACCACTGTATGTGCTGACAAATGAATATGGAATAAACGGTGCAGCTAATATGCTCTATACAGATATACTGGATGAATTTGCACAGGGAAATAATATGGTGATTATACCTTCCTCAATACATGATGTTATACTAATGAAGGATTCTGATGCAAAGGATATGTGTAGCCTAAGAGAGCTAGTAAAACATGTAAATGCAACGATAGTTTCTAAATCGGAGTTTCTTTCAAATAATATATATAAGTTTGATGCAAAGACAAAGCAGCTTTCTATCGCAGATAATGAAAAAGAATTAAATCAGGATGATAAGCTGAGGGATTAGGAATACCATGAAGGGCAGTAGGATAAGCTGCCCTTCAATAATTTGTACATTTTACAAATTGTACATTTGTTATTTAAATTTAAGTATGATATATTACATATAAGACAAGTATAAAGAGCTGTAAATACAACTCAAAAGAGAAAGAGAAGTTAACTTTAAATGAAAATATAATTGCTAGATGATATTGACAAGATTAATTTTAAATCTTAAATTGAGGTCAAATTCGAGCTAAAAAGGTGTATAATGAAGTCGAAAGCTATTGTTTTGCGCGATTTCTAAACATGACTAATAAGC